>JASJGK010000051.1:0-7718 GCA_033791585.1 SAR324 cluster bacterium
TAGCTTGGCACCTGTAATAGCATTAGTGCCTGCTATTTCTGCTGGGGCTGAAACTGCGCCTGTTACAATATAGGAGTAATAGAGAGGTGCTTCTTTGATATAATAATCCCCAGACATCTGCTTGCTAGCGCCTTTGATTCTTGTACCCTTTTGCTTAAGGCGCCCTGGGTAAAGAATCTCTTTTCCAGAGTCAAAAAGTGTATTTTTTTCAATGGCTTCTAACCTGCCGTTGAAGTTTAAATCCCTGTAAATTTTCGCTTTAGAATCCACAGCAAAACCAGACTTTAAATCCACATAAATAGGTGAATTACCTTGGAGTTGAAAGATCACCTGCGCATGCCTCCCTTGGGGCTTTATCAAGTAACTGCCCTTGGCAGACTTGAGAATCCTTAAAACCTTGTGAGTTCTAGATTTAGCCGCAACTTTAACACGGCGTATCATTTTCTCATGCTGCTGCATGGTATAGGGAGTAGAAACGTGTTTATAAGAGACCTCAGGTTTAACCATAGCATCATCTTTATAAATATCACGCCTTAGATCTTCATAAAATAGCTGGTTATGATAGTCGACTCTACTTTGCCGAGCTTCAACGCTAAAGGCATCGGAATTTAGCACCTTAAACAAAACTTGATCCCGTTCAAATTCTAAAATAGGGTTGAGCACAAACCGATTGAGTAGCGGGTTACCAAAGTTTTCTTTCCAATTGGGAGTGGACCAAGCACGGATATCCCACTCGATAGGCTCAAATTTACCAAGATAGGGGTCAAAGTAGATTTTATGGTTATGTCCGTAGTCGTGGTGAGGGGAGCCAGTAAGAGTGTCTATAGCGAAAAAATTATAAAAAGCTTCCTTATTGATTAAGGTTCTAGCAAATTCATAAAACTCTAAATCGTCAAATTCCTGTACCGCTTTGATGAGGTGCACAATATCTTCACGGTTTTTCTTTTGCTCAGCATTCCTAGCGCCCTTTTTAATCCAAAACCTTTGTTTAAACCAAAGTAAACTGACCCCAGTGGTTTTATTGGTTGGGGCGAGGTCGCCTGAATAGATACTACCTGGCATGCGTTTGTGTTTGCGAATCAAAGATTCATCAGCCTGACTCAAGTAAAGATACACACCCATGTATGTTCCATTGAGGAAAACCCTCGCAGGGTAAAAATCAGGGGCAATAATTCCTAATTTCCTTGCTGCTTCATAAGTAACAATATCAACGATAAATTTATCTTCCGGGGCATTGATCAAATTAAAAGAACGTTGCAGATTATGAATCTCGTCTTTTTCTGTCTTGATCCGTAAAGATTTTTGCGGGTAAAACCAGTGGAAGTTGTTATCACCTCGAAAACGGAGTTTGATTTTTTGAACCTTTTCTCCTCCACCAACACGCATATAGGCATTATAATAACGCTCTTTTCCACTCTTAGGCAGGTTCGCAGTAAGTTTACTATAGTCCCCTTCTTTGATCGAAATATGGTACGTCATCAAGGGGCTTTCTGCATCTGTGAGGGGCAAAGGCGCTGTTACGGCAACACGGAAACGTATTAACTCGGCCCGCATAAAAAAACGAAAAAGCTCCAGGTGGCTTGTAGGTTTATAGCGCCCTTGGTGCAAAGCCGTTTGTTGCAAAGCTTTTAGCCCTAAATTACCTGCCGCCATAAAGAGGACGATAGAAATTAACAGGGCAACAAAAAAGTTAAGGCGATAAAGCTTCAACCAGTAAGTAAGCAAAAAGGCCTTCACTTGCGTAGCTGCGGTTCCCTTACTCATTACCAGCACCTTGGGAAAACTCTAAATTACTGCCAACCCTATCTAGTAAAGGTTGCAAGGGTCTAAATTTTTCTAGATTAAATAGGGAATCAGGGCCTATCTTAATAGAAGACTTTTTGTCTGCCTTAACCAGCTTATTGCCAACAATAGTAATGTCTTGGCCTTGTAGGTGCCCCCCTTCATCGTAGCGAAGGTTCTTATTGTAAAGGTTGATCGCCTTTTCGCCTGAATCCTTAATGTAAAGGTCTGAAGCTACAACATTAGACTTATCTTTTACTTCGATGCCAATCAGGGTATCAATAAAAATGGAATCTGTGATTTCAGCCTTTGACCACTCGCCTACAGAAACGCCCTTATCGCCTGTTTTGTAATAGAGGTTCCTCGTCAACTTAGCTGTAGTGGTCATTAAATCTAGGCCATCATTGCCGCTTTTATAAAAGATAGAATCTGAGATTTCTACATCGGAAATATCTACATCAAGGCCATCACTACGGGCATTTTCAAACAAGCAGCGCTCTACTTTTCCTTTAGCATAAGCGATATGCATGGCATCATCACCAATGAAATTTTCCCCAATTACACAGTCGGAAACCTCAAAAGAGTCTAGGTCGTGCAAGTTCAACGCTGCTGTGTAGTGGATTAAATTTCGAACATCAACAGAACCACCCTTAAGCTCAAAATGCCGCATCACGCTGCCACTGGCAGCCTTACCTTGAATAGCAACAAGGCCAAAGGGTTTACTTGGGTTTTGTGGTAAAAATTTGATCGGCTTGGCCGCCGTGCCTACTGCTGTCACTTTCCCATAAAAGTAAATCGATTTTTTAGGGGCCAGCAAAAAGGTGGTGCCAGGCAATATATTTACTTGGGTTTGTGCGTCAAAGACCAAAGTCTCGTTTACCTTAATAGTTCCCGACAGGGTTTTAGTCTGGGCTGTTAACACAGGCAACTTCCATGGATGAATGGAGTCGGCTTTCTGTAAATCTACTTTAAACTCAGCTTGAGTCAAAGTTAGCTTGGCACCTGTAATAGCATTAGTGCCTGCTATTTCTGCTGGGGCTGAAACTGCGCCTGTTACAATATAGGAGTAATAGAGAGGTGCTTCTTTGATTTTAAAGGCATGTTTGTAATCTTTGCTTTGGTTCGTTTTTTTCCGACCTGGGTAAAGGGTTACAGCTTGAGGATTTGCAACAATTTTGTCCATTGCATCTAGCGTTCCATTGAAGTTTTCATCTTGGTAGATTTTACCTACAAAAGCCCCACTCAAATCAACTTTGATCGGTGAATTGCCAGTAGCTCTAAAAATAATTTGGCTAGCACTCCCCTTCTTTTCCACTTTAAAAACACCCCAGGCCTTTTCATAGACCCCTTTAATGTAGATTTCTCTATTCCCGATATTTTCTTTGTCTTTCACAATTTTAGCATCGTAGTCTTTCATGTAAAAAGGAACAGAAATGGCCGCAGGCCTTACATTTTCAGTGCTCGTTGCATCATCACGGTAGATATCACTTTTTAAATCACGCCGTTGGAGTTGGTCATAATGGTCCAAAGATTCACTCAACGATTTAGCACTCATCTGGTCTGACTGGATCAAATCCCAGCTAACTTGATCACGTTCATACTCTAAAACAGGATTGAGCCGCACGCGGTTGAGCAAAGGATAATAACTATTGTCTTTATTTTTGGCCGTAACCCAGTAGCGGACATCCCACTCTATTGGTTCAAATTTTCCCTTGTAGGGGTCAAAATAAAGCTTATGATTTTGATTGTAGGTATGGTGGATTGTGCCTGTAAAAGAGTCTAGAGCAAAATAGCTATAATAGACTTTTTTATCCATGAATTGGTTAAAAAATTTATAAAAACTAACTTGGTCTTTTCTATTGATGGACCTGATAAAAAAAGAAATGTCTTCTCTGTTATTCTTTTGCTCGGCATTCCTTGCTCCCTTTTTTACCCAATATTTTTGGTCCAGCCATAATTTAGAAAACCCGCTGGCAAACTGCGCCGCACCGTCACCATAATATAAGCTACCAGGCATTTTTTTGTGTTTTCTCAAGAGAGACTCATTTGCCTGGCTGGCAAAGATATAAACACCCATGTAGCGGGAATTTACAAAGACCCGTACAGGGTAAAAATCAGGTGCCATGATCCCTAATTTGCGGGCAATGGCGTTGTTTACACTGTCTGTAATGTTATCCAACTCAGGGGGGTTGATCAGGTTAAACACCCGCTCCATGTTGTATATTTCATCCTTTTGGGTTTGAACTCGAAGGGACTTTTGCGGGTAAAACCAATGGTAGTTCGAATCCCCACGAAAGCGAAACTTTACCTTACGAACTTTTGCATCTTCATTGGTTTTAAAAAAAGCAGGATAGTATTTGCTCCGGCCACTTTTTGGTAGGTCGGAACTTAGTTTTTGATAATCCTTATCATCAAAAGAAAAATGAAAGGTGGTCAGGGGGCTTTCATCGTCACTAACAGGTTTGTTTGCCATGAGTGTGATTCGCATGCGCTTGACTTTAGCTGCAAAAAAATGACGATAGGCCTCAAGTTCACTCTTTACCTTAACGATTTTTTCGTAAGCCAAGGTTTCTGAGTAGGCAGAGAGCGCAATTTCACCGACAAAGACCAACATGACAATACAGATTAAAACAGAAACAAATAAATTGATCCGATACAACCTTTTTAGGTAGTGCCTGAGAATAGTTCCGATTTTATTCATGTGTTTAGGTAAGATGCGGTTATTTATGCGGTGAAGATTTGTTCTTTAAATAGCTTGTCCTATAAGTTACTTAACTTTTCACGATTTTTGTACAATTTTGGTACTTGGGCAATAGCAAAGGCCCAATAAACCAAGCAAATTCCCATATTTTACATCAATGGAGGAGAATTACTCTCATTTCAGAAAAACCTTTAGGTATTTTACGCAAAAAAGCCATTATTTGCTTTTTTTAACCAAAAAACACTTTTCCTGCCGACAAAATTTACACATAGACTTTAATTTTATAATCTAGCAAAATTGAATAAAAAATCAAATAGAGCTATGTTCCAAATTACCCCGGCAAAAATTCCAGATATTAAGATCATCCAACCTCAAGTCTTTGGTGATAATCGAGGCTATTTCTTTGAATCCTATACCCATAGTCGTTATGAATTTAACGGAACCCAGTATAGCTTTCTCCAAGATAATGAATCAAAGTCCGTCCGAGGGGTTTTGCGAGGGTTGCACTACCAACTAGAACCCTATGCCCAATCAAAATTAGTTCGGGTTATATTGGGCGAAGTTCTAGATGTTGCGGTGGACATCAGAAAAGGCTCCCCCACCTTTGGCCAGCATTTTTCGATAGTATTGAGTGAGACAAACAAGACCCAAGTCTTAATTCCCTCTGGCTTTGCTCACGGTTTTGTTACCTTAAGTGAAACGGCTATTTTTAGTTATAAGGTAGATAACTACTACCATCCGACAAGCGACCGAGGCATTAAGTTTGACGACCCAGCCCTTGCCATTGACTGGCAGATCGACCCCGAAAAAATTCAACTTTCAGAGAAAGATCAAAAACAGCCTCTTTTTAGCGATGCAGAGTATTTTAAGCTTAAAGGGGAGATGTGAAAGTTTTAGTTACAGGTGCCGATGGGCAACTAGGAAGGGAAATCAGAGATTTGGCGTTATCTGAAGAAATGACCTTTACTGATGTAGCCCAGTTAGACCTAACCAACTTTAGTGCTGTTTCCAGTTTATTTGAAGAAAAGGGTTTCGACCTAGTAATAAATTGCGCAGCCTATACAGCGGTCGACCGAGCAGAAACCAATGAGGAACTTGCGACAAAAGTCAATAATGAGGCCGTCGCCAACCTCGCTCGGCTCTGCTTAGAGCATGATACTAGACTCATTCATATTTCCACAGATTACGTTTTTGATGGCAACCAGCCCACCCCCTATAAAGAAGAGGATGCAACCAACCCCCAGTCGGTTTACGGAAAAACCAAACTGGCTGGAGAAAATGCGATTTTGGAGACTGGCTGCGAGGCTATGATTCTACGTACAGCATGGCTTTACTCCAGTTTTGGAGCCAACATTGCCAAAACCATTTTAAAATTTGCTGATTCCAAACAAGAAATATCCTTTGTTTACGACCAAATTGGAACCCCGACCTACGCTGCTGACCTAGCCCAAGTGATTGGTCTTTTGGTCCAAAACCCTCAAAAATTTCGATCTGGAATCTACCATTATACCAATGAGGGGGTCGCCTCTTGGTACGACTTTGCAGCGGCCATTGTAAGCTTAAGTAAAAGCGGTTGCCACGTTCACCCAATTGAAACTTTTGAATATCCTGTGCCAGCGCCAAGGCCAACAAACAGCCTTTTGAACAAAAGAAAGATCAAAGATGCCCTTTCTATCACCATCCCCCATTGGCGGGATTCCCTTGCTAAATGCTTAGAAAAACTAAACTCATGAATTCTATATTGATAACTGGTGGCGCTGGTTTTATTGGGGCCAATTTTGTGGAATATTACCTGCAAAAAAATCCCAATTGTAAAATCATCAATTTAGACCTTTTAACCTACGCTGGTGATAAAGCAAATTTGACTCAAGCCCTAGAAACCCCCAATCATATCTTTGTGGAAGGCGATATTTGCGATAAAGCCTTGGTAGAGAAGTTATTTGTTGAACATGATATTCAGGGGGTTATCCACTTTGCGGCAGAAAGCCATGTAGATAATTCCATTTCTGGGCCTGGGATTTTTATCAAAACCAACGTTGAGGGGACCTTTATCTTAGCCGATACGGCAAAAAACCATTGGCTGTCGGCACCCTTCACCCCCAAAAAAGGTTATGAAGATTGCCGCTTTCACCATATTTCCACCGATGAAGTTTATGGTACCTTAGGCGATACAGGCCTATTTACTGAAGAGACAGCCTACGCCCCAAATAGCCCCTACAGTGCTTCTAAAGCCAGTAGTGATATGATTGTTCGCAGCTACCACCATACCTACGGCTTAAATACTGTCATTACCAATTGCTCAAATAATTATGGGCCCAAACAGCATAAAGAAAAACTTATCCCCACTATTATCCGTAAAGCATTGGCCTTAGAGGAGATCCCTATTTATGGGCAAGGGACCAATATTCGTGATTGGCTTTATGTGTTGGACCACTGCAAGGGTATAGCTATGGCTTATGCGTCGGGCCGAGCTGGGCGCACTTACAACATTGGTGGACGCAACGAAAAGAATAATCTCTACATTGTGCATCACATCTGCAAGATCCTAGACCAAAAATGCCCTCGAAAGGATGGCAAGTTATACAAAGATTTGATTGGTTTTGTGGCAGATAGACCTGGCCATGACCAAAGATACGCCATTGATGCCACCAGAATCGAAACTGAATTAGGTTGGAAGGCAGAAGAAAATTTTGAAACAGGAATCGAAAAAACAGTAGACTGGTACCTGTCTCAAAACTAAATTAGCTGAAAAATTTATCCCTTAGTAAACAACTGCCCTTCTAAATATTCACAAAGACTGTGACCAATTAATATGTGAGCCTCTTGGATTCTTGGGGTTTCATCACTGGGCACCTGAATACACAAATCAACAACATCCTTCATTTTTCCGCCACTTTGGCCTGTAAGGGCAACGGTAAAAAGACCTTTTTCATTTGCCACAGAAAAGGCTTTCAAGATGTTGGGTGAATTACCTGAAGTGGAGATACCAATAAAGACGTCGCCTTGGTTGCCCAAAGCTTCTACCTGCCGACTAAAGATATCCTCAAAACCAAAATCATTGCCCACAGCAGTTAAAATAGAGGTATCTGTCGTTAAGGCGATGGCGGCCAGGGCAGGGCGGTTGAAATAAAAACGAGCAACCAACTCTGCAGCCAAATGCTGGGCATCAGCGGCAGAACCACCGTTACCAGCAAAGAGAATTTTTTTGTTATCCTTGTAGGCACTAAGGCAACCA
>JASJGK010000052.1:0-34191 GCA_033791585.1 SAR324 cluster bacterium
GAGAAGAGAAGAGAAGAGAAGAGAAGAGAAGAGAAGAGAAGAGAAGAGAAGAGAAGAGAAGAGAAGAGAAGAGAAGAGAAGAGAAGAGAAGAGACTGTGATTTTGGTGCAGGAATAAAGAATGTCAGGCTATGCAGTAAAATCCAGTGACAATAAAAAGTCGGTAATTTAATAATGTAGAAGGGTGCAGAGCAAAATAATCTAGCCTAGGAAGACTAGACTAATAAATACGGAACTAAACAGCTAAGGCAACAGCCTTAAATCTAGCTTTTTGCAATGCCCAAACACCGACAACAAGAACTAACCCTAACCCATAACCTTGCAGCATATCACCGATCAAATAGGGGTTAAAAAGAACCAAGCAAGCGGCCAGCAAGGCAAAGGTTTCGTAAAATTTACTTTTCACCAACATCCAACCATGGAGTGCGCTGGTGAAGGCACATGCGCCTAAAAGAGCCATAGCAAAAATCATAGCACCATCAAAAAAACTACCTACCCCAATTAAAAGCAACTCAGGGTTGAAGACAAACATAAAAGGGATGATCGCTGTGCGAAGATCATACATAAAACCTTGCAAGCCTGTTTTTATGGGATCGGAGCCTGCAATAGCCGCAGCGGCGTAACTGGCGAGGCCTACAGGTGGGGTATCGTCTGCCAAGATGCCAAAATAAAAACAAAAGAGATGCGCCGCCATTAAGGGAACCTGCAGGCCATAAAGGGCTGCAACATGGACAATCACAGGCGCAGTGAGGCTAGCCATCACAATGTAGGTGGCCGTGGTAGGCAAGCCCATGCCCAAAATTAAACTGGCCACAGCAGTGATAAGCAAGAGTAAAAAGATATTGCCACCACTCAAAGATTCCACAATTCCATTGATCATGCCGCCCAAGCCTAAACCTACAACACCTACTATAATACCTGCCGTGGCCGTAGCCAAGGCCACACCCATCATATTGCGGCTTCCCTGGGCCATACCTTCGGTTAGTGCTGCGAAAGCTCCACGCCCACCTCGGCCCTCTTTAAATTCTTTATAGATCATCAAGCCGCTTAAAACCAAAATAGCACGAAATACAGAAAGCTGAGGGCTATGTTGCAAGCCCACTAACTCAAATATCAACATAAAAAGAGGCAGCAAATGCAGATAACCTTCCTTGATCAATGTATAAAAATTGGGGATATCTTTTTTATCCATACCTTTCATGCCCAGTTTTGTAGCTTCCAAATGAGTTAGGTAAAAAAGAGCACCATAGCTAACAAAGGCGGGAATAAAGGCAGCCCTAACCACATCCATATAGGGAACATTTACATATTCAGCAATAATAAAGGCAGCCGCACCCATGATCGGTGGCATAAGTTGACCGTCGGTACTGGCAGCCACTTCCACAGCAGCAGCCTTATGGGCTGGCATGCCTGCTTTTTTCATCAGAGGAATGGTAAAGGTACCTGTGGTAACGATGTTGGCGATGGAAGACCCTGAGACTAAGCCAGTCAAACCACTTGAGGCAACAGCAGCTTTTGCAGGGCCGCCCTTGTAGCGACCAAGTAAAGACAAGGCTAGATCCGTAAAAAATTTACCTGCACCAGCTCGGTCTAACAAAGCGCCAAAAAGCACAAAGAGAAAAATTGTTGAGGCACTGACATCCAAGGGAATCCCATAAATGCCTTCGGTAGAGAGGGTGATCTGGTTGAAGTACTTGTTAATACTCACACCCCGAAAGCTCAAAGCATCAGGCATGTAAGGCCCTAAAAAGGCGTAGGCCGTAAAACTCAAAGCTACAATTGGCAAGGCAGGGCCGATAGCTCTACGGGTTGCTTCTAACAAAATTAGCAGCAAGGCCATACTAACAAAAATGTCACGAGGAATGGGTAAGCCTGCTCTAGACGAAAGGCCTTGGAAGTCCAGATAGATGTATAATGCTGCAGGTATTGCAACCAACGTCAAAAAAAGATCATACTTTGGGATTCCTACTTGGTGGTGACCCCTAACAGGAAGGCATAAAAAAACCATGGAAAGCGCAAAAGCCAGATGAATGGCCCTTATGGCAATAGAGTCCAAAGTGACAAAGCTCGCCAAAGCCAACTGAAATAGCGCCCAAGTAACACCTAGGCTCACGATTAATTTAGATTCCCAAGGTTTGTAGTTCCGAACCCGACCTTGCTCGCGTTCTAATATTTCTTCCGCTTCTAACGTCTCGTCGCTCATAGGCTGGCCCTTAGGGCCTGATATTTCAAATGAATTAGTATTCTATTATTATGAATCTGTGTCTCTAGTGTAGTTTTGGCGAATGGGCCTTAACTTCACTGGGAATGATCATGTTTTGTTCTTTATAAAACTTGATTGCCCCTGGATGCAGAGGTGCGGTTAAACCCTTAAGCATGTTTTCTTTTGTCAAACTTTCAAAAGCAGGGTGTAGCTTCTTAAATTCTTCCAAATTCAAAAATACAGACTTCACCACTTCATAGACAATTTTTTCATCCACATCAGCAGTGGTTAGGAACAAAGCTTTCACCCCAATGGTGGGGATATCTGTGGTATTTAAGGCTTGTGGATAATGTTTCGATAAGATCTCAACCTTTTCATAGTAAGGGTACTTTAAAAGAAGCAAATCAATTTCATGGCCCTCAATGGGGATAATTCTAGTTTTTTGCCGACCACTAGTGGCTTCTTTTAAGTTCCCATTGGGGTGCCCGACTGTATAGAAAAAGGCATCCAATCTTTCATCCTGCAACAAGCCCGGGGCTTCGACAGCCTTAACGTACTCTGCCTTAATATCATTTAGACCAATACCAAAAGCCTTTAAGGCATCTTTAGAGTTACCAAGCTGGCCACTACCAGGGTTACCAAGATTAATGCGTTTTCCCACTAGGTCTTTCACTGATTTAACCCCACTCTGCTCTGAAGCAATCAAGGTAATGGCTTCGGCATGCAAAGAAAAAAGTCCTCGTAGTTTTGTTTGTGGGCCTGGCTTTTCCCAATCCATTTCCCCTTGGGCTGCTTGCCAAGCTCGGTCAGACTGCGCAATAGCGAAATCCAACTCGCCAACAGAAAGGGCGTTAATATTGTAAACACTTCCGCCTGTTGATTCTGCGGTTGCTTTAATGTTTAGCGTTGACTTGGAGTTGTTTACAAATTTAGCTACTGCTTGGCCCGTAGGGTAGTAAACCCCAGTCAATCCGCCAGTTCCAATAGTTATATGTTGTTGCTTTTTATGGTCACTAGCCTTTTTATCACAACCAAAAAGAAGAGTTGTGGCTAGAATTAAAATTAGTAGTCGTTTCATTATTTCATTTAGTTGTTATAGTTTTACCTACCTTAAAATGTTTTCTCTTTTGTGGCAAGGGTTCACACTTGCCAATTCACAGTCAACATTATAACATTCATATACTATTATTTAACTTTATGAGGTCCGATGTTTAAAAAATTACTACCCCTAGCTATAGCATTACTTTTTGTTGGTTGCGACCAGGCATCAAAAAGTGAATCCACTGCAACAGACTCAGCTTCGACTGCTCTTTCAACGGCCGCAACCCAAAACTTCAAGGCTTTGCCTAAAAATGCCCCTATGTTGACTAACGAAGCAACAACCGCTGCCAAAGTTGAGTTAGGGAAAATGTTATTTTTCGACCCTCGTTTAAGCGCCAGTCAACTGATTAGCTGCAACACTTGCCACAACCTTGCACTTGGTGGTGCCGACCTACAAGAAACCTCCATTGGTCACGGCTGGCAAAAGGGGCCAAGAAATGCGCCTACTGCTTTAAACTCAGCCTTTCATATTGCTCAATTTTGGGATGGCAGATCACCTGACTTAATAGACCAAGCAAAAGGCCCTGTGCAAGCAGGCGTAGAAATGAATAATACTCCTGCCGTTGTGGAAGAAACCTTAAGATCAATGCCTGGTTATATTACCGCGTTCCAAAAGGCTTTTGGCAATGATGGTCAGGTCGTTACTTTTGACAATATGGCTGTTGCCATTGCTACTTTTGAGTCTACCTTAAGCACTCCTTCTCCCTTTGATGCCTATTTAAAAGGGGATCACGAAGCCTTAGACCAAACAGCAAAAGATGGCTTAAAACTCTTTATGGATAAGGGTTGCGCTAGTTGCCACAACGGAGTTGGTATTGGTGGTGGAATGTATGCCAAATTTGGAACTGTTAAAGCTCCATCTGATACAGTTCGCCCTATAGGTGATTTAGGTCGTTCTAAGGTGACAAATGATAAAGACGATGACTATGTCTTTCGTGTGCCAACTTTACGTAACATTGCCATCACTGGCCCTTACTTCCACAGTGGAAAAGTTCACAGTCTAAGTGAAGCTGTAGAAATTATGGCCGATGTGCAGCTTGATACAAAGTTGCAGCCTGCAGAAACCAAGGCTATTGTAGCCTTTTTGGGGAGCCTAACAGGTACATTGCCTAAGATAACTTACCCTGTTCTACCAGCGGCAACGGAAATAACTCCACAGCCCATGACTAAGTAGTCAGGCTAGAGACAGCAACCTTTTATATTAAATAAGTGTAAAACGAAAAAAGGGGGCTTTTAGCCCCCTTTTTTTTGCTTAAATTTTACCGTGAGAACCTTGGACCCTCACCCTATTGCACTCCCCACTTATTTTTGGAACTTATTGGCGTTACAAGCCTGAATAAACTCAACAATCTCAGATTGAATATAGGGTTTATGGATAGACCAATCGGCACCGCATTTGTTGCAACTTTCGATGTCCTTCTCATCAGCAACACCTGAAGTAATGGAAATAGGTGTGCGCTTCCCGCCCTTTTCTAGTTTGCGAATTTCTTCTACAAACTTATCTCCATTCATCCCTGGCAGTTCAAAATCAACAAAAATCATATCATAGAGGGATTCTGATTTTAATGACTCGCTAAAGTTAGCGAGGCCATCTTCAGCAGTTGCACAAAGTTCCACTTCACCAAATTCAATTAAAATTTTATGCAGCAGGTTTTGGGCAGGAATGTTATCTTCAACAACTAAAAATTTCATTGGTTACCTCGCAGGTTTATCTAAATATTAAGCTCAAGAAAGCTGGATACCACTCAGTTTAGGGTCTTCTTCTAAATCAACTAGTTTGCCTTTTAGATTTTCACATCCCCTAGGGGATTGAAACCAAAATAAAATTTAAAAACTAGGTGAACACCTTAGATTTGCGACTTTTGATTGTAAACCATGTTAAGCATTTTAACCGCAGCATTCACGGCAGCAAAGACCTGATTGTGATGAACACCACGAGTGATAAAATTGTTTTGCGCTTCCCAAGTGATGATGGCTTCAGTCATAGCATCAGTCTCACCTGTTCTAGGGATTCTGATTTCAAAATCCAAAAGTGTTGGGATCTGGATTTCTAATTTCTCCATCAAAGGTATTAACCCCTTCATAAAGGAGTCAAACCCACCATTACCATGAGAGCTACCTTGAAAGGTCACCGAGTCAACCATAAGTTCAAACTCAGTCACACTTTCTTTACCCCAGTGGCTAGTTGAAGAAAATTTGGCAACGGAAATGGATTCTTTTATGCCCGCTTCCAGCACATCAGCCACAATAAACTGCAAGTCCGCCATGATAATTTCTTCTTTATTATCGCCCATGGCTATAATGCGACTCAAGACCTTTTTTTGATCTTCCTCACTGAGTTTAAAACCCAATTCATCTAAATTCTTCTGGAGGCTCGCCTTTCCAGCCATTTTTCCGAGAGCATATCTATGCTTTTTACCAAAGCGTTCTGGGGCCAAATGAGTTTGGTAAAGGCCACCCTTTTGGTCACCATCGGCGTGAATTCCAGCTGTTTGGGTAAAAACATCGTCACCAACAACAGGCGCATTATTAGAGAGGCGCTTGCCTGAAAAGTTTTCCACCATGCGGCTTAGGGGAATCAATTCCTTTTCATCTAGACCTAAATCAATGCCCATGTGATCACGCAAATTTACTGCAACTTCAGCCAAACTGGCATTTCCAGCTCGTTCACCTAAACAATTAATAGTGCTGTGAACGCCTTTCACGCCGGCTCTAACAGCGGCCAGCACATTGGCGGTAGCCATGCCATAATCGTTGTGAGGGTGAAAATCAAAATTACAGGCGGGGTAGCGAGTAATCATGTCTGCAATAGCATCTTGCACCTGTGCGGGACTCATAACCCCTAAAGTATCCGGGAGCATAAAGCGATCGATTGGCTCACTCTGCAATTCTGTCATCATAGAGTAAACATAATCCACACTATCTTTGTAACCGTTAGACCAATCTTCTAGGTAGATGTTGACAAACAAACCCTTTTCTTTTGCATATGCAATGGTTCGTTTGACATCAGCCCAATGGACTTTAGGCTCTTTTTTTAATTGACCTAGGCAATGTTTCAAGCTCCCTTTTGTAAGGAGGTTAATCACCTTGCCCCCAGCGGCACAAATCCAATCAACGGATTTAGTGTGGTCTACAAAACCCAAGACTTCCACTTGTTTTAGGTAACCATTTTTATCTGCCCATTCATTAATGGCAGTAACACCCTGTAGCTCACCGTCGCTAACACGTGCGCTAGCAACTTCAACACGACTGACCTTCAATTTACCAAGCAAAGACTTGGCTATTTCTAGTTTTTCCTTAGGAGGAAAGCTAACCCCTTGGGTCTGCTCGCCATCACGAAGGGTTGTATCCATAAGCTCGAGGGTTTTATTCATAATTTACTGCCACAACCAAGGTTGACTGTTCTTTTGGGTATCTTCAAAGCTAGAGATTTTATCTTCGTGTTCTAAGGTCCAACCGATATCGTCCAAGCCCTTAAGCAGAGTTTCTTTTCTAAAGGGGTCAACTGCAAAAGAGCATTCTTGCCCCGCCGCTGTTGTGAATTTTTGGTTTTCTAAGTCCACAGTAAATTCAATTGATCCCGCAGCAGTAATCTCTGCAGCCAAAGCTGTTTGTACTTCCGCACTAACTTTAATGGGTAAAATTCCATTTTTAAAGCAGTTATTGTAAAAAATATCAGCAAAAGAAACAGCGATGATGGCTTTAAACCCAAAATCTTCCAGCGCCCAAGGGGCATGCTCACGAGAAGAACCACATCCGAAGTTATCACCAGCAACCAATATGCTTGCGCCCTTAGCTTGGGGTTGGTTCAATTCAAACTCAGGGTTCTCTTCACCATTATCTAAATAACGCCAATCTTGAAACAAGTGCACACCAAAACCTGTGCGCTCCACTTTTTTCAAGAATAATTTTGGGATGATTTGGTCCGTGTCGATATTGTCTTTATTGATAAGAGCGACATTTCCTGTAAATGTTTTATAAGCTTCCATGTTTATTTCCTCTTAATTCCAAGTTCTGATATCTACAAAGTGACCTTCGATGGCTGCTGCTGCGGCCATTGAGGGGCTCACTAAATGAGTTCTGCCGCCTTTACCTTGACGACCTTCAAAGTTTCTATTGCTGGTGGAGGCACAGCGTTCACCAGCTTTTAGCTCATCGCCATTCATGGCAAGACACATAGAGCAACCTGGCTCACGCCATTCTAAACCAGCGGCTTTAATAATAACGTCTAGCCCTTCTGCCTCAGCCTGTTTCTTCACTGGATATGATCCAGGAACCACTATGGCACGAACATCAGGGTGCTTTGTTTTACCCTTCACCGTCGCTGCTGCTTCACGCATATCTTCGATACGGCTGTTGGTACATGAACCAATAAAGACCCAGTCCAATTTAACATCTTGCATCATCTGCCCAGCAGTGATGTCCATGTAGTCTAAGGCTCCTTGGCAGGCAGTGGCTTCGCCCATGTTGGCAAAGCTTGAAGGTGCAGGTACTGGCTGGTCGATGGGCCCTACTTGGCCTGGGCTTGTGCCCCACGTTACTTGAGGGGCAATGTCTTCGGCCTTCAGCTCTACAGTAGCTTCAAAGATAGCGCCTTCATCTGACTTTAAAGTAGACCAATAAGCAACGGCCTTATCCCAATTTTCTGTGTTTGGAGATTGCGCCCTGCCCTTTAAATATTCAAAAGTCTTTTCATCAGGGGCGATCATACCTGCACGTGCACCAGCTTCAATAGCCATGTTGCACACGGTCATACGGCCTTCCATGGATAGGGCTTCGATTGCAGTTCCTGCAAATTCCATAATGTAACCTGTTCCACCAGCTGTGCCGATCTTACCAATGACAGCTAAAACCAAATCTTTCGCAGTTGAACCTTCGGGTAATTGTCCATCGATTTTAACCAACATGCATTGTGACTTTTTCTGTTGCAGGGTTTGGGTTACCATAACATGCTCCACTTCACTGGTGCCAATACCAAAGGCCAAAGCCCCAAACGCGCCGTGAGTTGCAGTGTGGCTATCGCCACAAACAATAGTCATGCCTGGCTGAGTGTAACCATTTTCAGGTGCAGCTACATGAATGATCCCACTATTGTGGTGGTGCATATTAAATAAAGTTACGTCATTAGCAATGCAATTTTCTTCTAAGGTCTCTACCTGCTTTTTAGCAATAGGGTCTTTGATAGGCTGGTCCCTGTTGATTGTGGGGATGCAGTGGTCCATTACTGCCAATTGCGCCTTGGGTCTGCGGATTCTTCTGTTTGCTAGCCTTAACCCTTCGAAAGCCTGAGGGCTTGTGACCTCATGCATAAAATGGCGGTCAATATATAGAATTGGGCTGCCTCCTGCTCCTTCGTGTACTAAGTGAGTTTCCCATATCTTTTCATAGAGCGTCTTTTTCATTTTGTGCCTTTTGTAAAATCCTAAATTTTGCTTGGGGGTTAGGTGATTTTTTTTAGTGAATTAATCATTTTATACAACCATTTCAAAAGGGGCAAGGGGGTATCTTCTGATTTACTAGAGTTGCATTTTTTCTCTTGGGAAACCACCTATATAATTGTGCTTTTTGACGAATTGGCTCTCTATTCTTTTTTTAGCCAAAACCTTTTTAGAGCTATATGCGTATTCCTTTTTACGTTTTTATTTCAAATTCTTTAAAACTTTTCTTGCCAAAGTTCAGTAAATCTTAATAGTATTAAGAGCTTTTTATTACTCCCAATTACATCCAAGGAGAAAACGTGGAAGAGGGCAAAGTTAAATGGTTTAACCTCAAAAAAGGCTTCGGCTTTATTGAAGAAGCCAATGGTAAAGATATTTTCGTTCACCACTCTGGAGTTGATGAGATAGACCCCTTAAAAGAGGGCCAACTCGTATCATATGAAGTTTCAGAAGGTAAAAAAGGACCTTGTGCCATCAAGGTAAAGGCTGTTTAAAGCCACGCCCTAATAAACCGAGTAGCGCTGCATTTGTTGTAACTACTTAATATTTAGTGACGAATACCTGATTTCAAAAAAACACCCTCAATTGGGGGCGTTTTTAAAATATCTTTTGCAAGAAATAGAGAATTTTTTATTCAAATAAAGAATTTCTTTGAAAAGAAAAATAGTTTTTTAAGGCTAGAAAAAGCAACCGTCCACTCTGCGCCTTGACCAACGATCCTGCTGCAAGTAATACTAGGGTTTAATTCATCTACTCTAGATTGCTACCCATCCCGATTAAGGGGTGAATCTCATAAAAAATTACCCCCATGATTGAGACTTTACAAAAAGGCTTTGTATTGCGTCGTACCAAAGGTTTTGTCTATTTAATGGCAGCTGATGGAAGCAAAGTTGAATGCAAAATCAAGGGAAGTCTTTTCCAAAAAAGCCAATACAACAACCGCCTTGCTGTTGGGGATTATGTTCTCTACAAACCAGAAGCCTCAGGTAAAATTGGCCTTGTTTATGAGATTGTCAAAAGAAATAGTTTTCTTTCTCGTGCTAGAATTGGCATCGAAGCCGAACAGGTGATTGCCGCCAACGTTGATTACCTTCTAATAACTCAATCGGCAAGTTCTCCCAAGCCCCGAGCCAACTTTATCTTTCGCATGTTAGCTGCCGCTGAAATTGGCAATGTGACTCCTGTAATTGTCCTGACGAAAATGGACCTTGCAGAACTGGCTGAGATCGAAGAGTTTTTGGTCCCTTTTAGAAAGTTAGGAGTGCAGATCATCCTCACAAGTAGCGAGCGACCTGGCGACGAGAAACCCATTGAAGATTTACTACACAACCATATCTCTGTGCTTTCTGGCCCCTCTGGCGTGGGAAAATCAAGTTTGATCAACCGGATCTACCCTGATCTAAATCTCAAAGTAGGCGAGATCATCCAAAAAACCAGAAAGGGCGCCCACACCACTACCAATTCTTCTGTTCACGAAGTTACCAAGGGCACTTTTATTATTGATACTCCAGGAATTCGGGAATTGGGCCTCTGGGGTGTAACCCAGCAGACATTGTACCAGTATTTCCCAGGCTTAAGCCAATATGCAGGCACATGTAAACACAAGGATTGCAGGCATTTATCCGAGCCAAAATGCTCGGCAAAAGAGGCTTTGGCGGCAGGTGAAATCCACCCAGCCGTCTACGCCGCCTACAAGTCGATTTTGGAATCGTTACACCTAAAAGAACTAAGCTCAAATTGACTATTTTTGCCCGCTCAGATAGCATTTCAAGTCGCTATACAAAAATTTTACTCTAAAAAGACCCTATGGCCTACAAGCCCAAAAACATTGAGCCAAAATGGCAAAAATTCTGGAAGGATAACAACACCTTCAAATCTGAAATTGTGGAAGGGAAAAAGAAATACTACTCCCTAGATATGTTCCCCTACCCCAGTGGGCAAGGCCTGCATGTGGGCCACCCCGAAGGCTATACGGCTACAGATATATTAAGTCGCTATAAAAGGGCGCAAGGTTACAACGTACTTCACGCCATGGGCTGGGATGCTTTTGGCTTGCCTGCCGAACAGTATGCTATTATCAACAAGACCCACCCCAGCGTTACAACTGAAAAAAATGTTGCCACTTTTAAACGCCAGATTGAGTCTTTAGGATTTTCTTACGATTGGGACCGAGAAATAAACACCACTGACCCTGACTATTATAAGTGGACCCAGTGGATTTTTCTAAAGTTATACAAACGTGGCCTCGCCTACGAGACTGAAGCCCCCGTAAATTGGTGCCCTGAGCTAAAAACAGTGCTCAGCAACGAAGAAGTGATTGATGGCAAGAGCGAGCGAGGTGGGCACCCAGTAGTCCGCAAGCCTATGCGCCAGTGGATGTTAAAAATCACCGAATATGCTGAAAGATTGCTGGTTGATTTGGACGAGTTAGATTGGCCTGAATCCATCAAAGAAATGCAGCGCAACTGGATTGGCAAATCTACAGGTGCTAAGGTTCATTTTTCGATAAAAGACACTAAAGAAGAATTTACCGTTTATACAACAAGGCCAGATACCCTTTTTGGAGCCACCTACTGTGTGCTCTCCCCTGAGCATCCCCTTGTTGAAGTGATCTCTGCCGACTCCCAAAAGGCAGCCATTGCAGCCTATCAAAAAGAATGTGGCAGCAAGTCAGAATTAGACAGAACTGACTTAGCCAAGGAAAAGACAGGTGTTTTTACAGGTGCCTATGCTGTAAATCCTGCAAATGGGGAAGATCTACCTATTTGGGTGGCAGATTATGTGATGATGAGCTATGGCACAGGTGCCATCATGGCTGTACCTGCACACGACATGCGTGACTGGGAATTTGCTAAGGCTTTTGATATTGAAATTCGCCCTATCATTGAAGGTGCTGATGTAACTGTCGCCGCCCATTCAGAAGATGGTAAACTTTGCAACAGCGACTTTTTAAATGGCCTGGATGTCAAAGAAGCTAAAGCCAAGATGAATGCTTGGCTGGAGACAAACAAAAAAGGCGAAATTGCAATCAACTACCGATTGCGTGATTGGCTTTTTTCCAGACAGAGATACTGGGGCGAGCCTTTTCCTTTGTACCGGGATGAAGCCGGTGACGTGCATCCCATGGATGAAGCTGATTTACCCCTTAGCCTTCCAGAAGTTGAATCTTACGAGCCTAGTGGCACAGGCGAAAGCCCTCTTGCCACCATTACAGACTGGATTGAGTTTGAAGATGCTGACGGCAATAAATGCAGAAGAGACTCAAACACCATGCCCCAGTGGGCTGGTAGTTGCTGGTATTACCTCAGGTATCTTGACCCCCGAAACAGCGAAAAACCCTTTTCCGCTGAAGCTGAAAACTACTGGATGCCAGTAGACATATATATAGGTGGCGCAGAACACGCTGTTTTACACCTTTTATATGCTCGTTTTTGGCACAAGGTGCTTTACGATGAAGGCATTGTAAAGAACAAGGAGCCCTTCCAAAGGCTAGTAAACCAAGGTATGATCTTGGGAGAAGACGGCAACAAGATGAGTAAGTCTAAGGGTAACGTTATCAACCCAGATCAAGTGGTAGAAGAGTTTGGGGCGGATGCCTTGAGACTTTATGAAATGTTTATGGGCCCCTTAGAAAAGTCAAAGCCTTGGAATACAAGCGGCCTTGAGGGGATCTCTCGCTTTTTAAACCGTGTTTGGCGGTTGTATTTTAATGAAGATGATCAAATTGACCCTAACATCACTGATACCCCTGCAAAGGACCCTGTAAATGCACTTTACCACGAAACAGTAAAGAAAGTGACTGACGACACAGAAGGTTTAAGGTTTAATACGGCTATCAGCCAGATGATGATCTTCACCAATGAGATGACCAAGGAAAAGGCTAAGAATAAGGAAATGTTGCAAAATTTTGCCCTGCTCCTTTCTCCTTACGCACCCCACTTGGCCGAAGAATTATGGACTGCTTTGGGCGGTAAGGGGAGTTTATCAGAGGTCCCGTGGCCTAGCTTTGATGAAAAATACCTGAGTAAATCAGAGATCAAACTGCCTGTGCAGATCAATGGTAAAATGCGAGACACCCTAATCTTACCCGAAGGCGTGACCCAAGAAGAGGCCTTGGCTGCGGCAAAGGCCAGTGAAAAGGTGGCCAAGCATTTGACAGGGAAAGAATTATTTAAGGTGATCTTTGTGAAAGGAAAGATCTTAAATCTAGTCGTAAAATAGCGGAGAAAATAAGTTGCATCAAAGAAATGATCCCTGCTGGTGCGGGAGCGGAAACAAGTATAAAAAATGCCACATGGCTGAAGACCAGCAAAAAAACATCCTCAACCAATCGCCTGCAGGCGCTGGCAGATACACTAGAACCAAAGAATTCATCGAAGGAATGGTGGTTGTAGGTCGTCTGGTGAAAAGCACTTTAGACATGGTTGAAGGTAAGATCAAGGCTGGGATTACCACCGACGATATCAATGATTGGGTTCATGCCTTTACATTAGAAAACAATGCAATACCTGCAACATTAAACTACAATGGTTATCCTAAATCCTGCTGTACTTCTGTGAATGAAGTGGTTTGCCACGGCATTCCTTGCGACTATATTTTAAAAGAAGGTGATATCATCAATGTGGATATTACCAGTATTTTAGATGGCTACTTTGGCGATGCTAGCCGCACCTTTTATGTGGGCAATGTCTCTGACGATGCTAAAAAAATTACTGAAGTCACTCGCCGCTGCCTTGAACTAGGCATCGAAGCGGCCCAACCTGGTGGCAACATCGGCGATATCGGTCACGCTATCCAAACCTATGCTCATGACAATAAATGTACAGTGGTAGAGCAGTTTGTCGGTCACGGCATCGGTCGAACCTTCCACGATGAGCCACAGGTTCCCCATTTTGGCCGCAAGGGATCTGGCCCTAAGATCGTCCCAGGAATGTTTTTTACAATAGAGCCTATGATCAATTTAGGCAGAAAGGGGGTTCGTGTTCTCGCTGATCGCTGGACAGCTATCACTATCGATGGCGCCTTAACAGCCCAATTCGAACACACTCTATATATCTCTGACAGCGGGCCTATAGTCTTGGCGGAATAAAAAAGAACCAAGTTCTTTTAAGTTTATTGTTTTGTATTTTAATGTTTTTTTTACATAAACTAGACAAAACAATACAAAAGAGAATAAGCTGTTGAAAAAACGGACCAAGAATTACTTGGAGAAGTTTCACTCAAGCTAAATTTTGAGTTTTATTAAGCTATCAATTTCCTTTAATGAACTAGAAAAACTTTGCTAAAAAATTGGCAAAGATAAAGGAATGACAACGAAGGGCCTAAAGAGGGCTAACAGCTTAAATTTCAGAAACAAGTTTGTGTGATTGATTAGAAATGAGAAGATTAAATCAAGACCTTGAATGTCTTAGATTTAAAATACGGGATGAAGTAAAGAGCTTTTTAGTCCTACCCCAGCTAAACTTGGGTAAAAAAACAGAAAGCTTAAATAATACCTGCGCTGTTATCAAATTGGCTTGAAAGAAAAAATCCAACAAAATTTTAACAGCAAATGCTGCTCAAGTGCGCCAGCCTTTACCTTAGCCATTGCTAGGTAAGAGTTTCGCAAACTAGGCACCAAGCAAACCAAAAAACAGCGCACTCGGCGAGAGATCATAAAAATAGTGATCTTAACTCTTAAGTGGCTAAAGGCTGTTTCGCCCCTCTCTATTCTAACCTCTCCTTTTTCCCTGAGTCCTATAACCAAAGGCTATATATGCCTTTTCAGGAGAATGACGAATGTCAAAAAATATGCTTATTAATGTGACCGAAGACGAAACTCGTATCGGGATCATTGAAGACGGATTGTTACAAGAGCTTTTAATTGAGCACCAAAACCGAGAACAAAACAAAGGGAATATCTACAAGGGTATCGTTGTTCAGATCAATACTGGCGTGCAAGCAGCCTTTATTGACTATGGCCAAAAACGCCATGGGTTTTTACCCCTCTCAGAAGTCAACCCTGCTATCATGGCAGATGGCAAGGGCAAAAGAGCCAGTAGCCGCCTGAAGACAGGCCAAGAGGTTTTAGTTCAGGTAACCCGTGAAGAAGTTGACCAAAAGGGCGCAGCCCTAACCACCAATATCAGCCTCCCAGGTAGATACATGGTTGTGATGCCACATAATTCTAAAGGTGGTGTTTCCAAAAAGATTTCAGACCAAGAAGAAAGAGAACGCTTAAAGGGCTTTATCGCTGCTATGGACGCAGAAGAGCACTCTTTAATTGTTAGAACTGCAGGCATCGGTCGCGACCTAACAGAACTTAAAAAAGATTACACTCAGATCAAACGAAAATGGGAAGACATCAAAGAAGTTTATAACTCAGCAGATGGCCCTGAATTGATCCAAGAAGAAGTGGATGTTATCACTCGCTCTTTACGTGACTACTACGCAGAAGACATTGAAGAAATTTGGGTGGACCACCCAGAAGCTTTCCAAAAAGGTTTAAACTTCTTAAAGGAAAACTACCCTCGTAGACAAAAAGACTTAAAATTATTTGTTGGTGATCGTTCTTTGTACGCCACTTACAACATCGAAAAGCAGGTTGAGCAATTGACCACTAGAAAGGTTTTTCTTAAGTCAGGTGGTAGTATTGTAATCGACCAAACAGAAGCTTTGGTTGCTATTGATGTAAATAGTGGTCGTTCAAACCAGGAAAGAAATGTTGACGATACCGCTTTAAGAACCAACCTAGAGGCGGCAGAAGAGATTGCTAGACAATTACGCTTACGTAATTTAGGTGGTTTAATTGTTGTCGATTTTATCGATATGGATAAAAGCGGCTCAAGAAAGGCTGTTGAAGAGCGCATGACTGATTCTATGGACAGAGATCGCGCCCAACACAAATTCACACCCATTTCTGAATTTGGTTTGATTGAGATCTCTCGCCAGAGAATGTCCCAAAGAATCTCAAACGTTGTTGAGTCCTCTTGCCCAACTTGTAAAGGTAAGGGAATGATTCCTTCTACCCAAGCAAGTAGCAACCTTATCCTTAGAGGCATCAGAGAAGTTGCCGCTAAAGGTGGCGTGACTACTGTTGAGGCCGACTTGCCTCTTTCTGTTGCTAATCACTTACTCAATGAAAGACGCCAGTCGATCATGGATTTAGAAATGGAATTTGGCATCACTATCTGCTTGAAGGGTGACCCCTCTGTTTTGATGTTTGATGAAAAATCTTTAAAAACCAATGGTGAGAAGCCTCAAGTACAGCAGAAGTCTAGAAAGCGACCAGCCCGAGAAGAGCAGGAAGTCTTTACTAAAGATGAAGCGCCAAAAGATGAATCATCAAAAGATGAATCATCAAAAGATGATGCACCAAAAGATGATGCTGAAGCCGCTGATAGCCGAGGCGGAAATCGTAACAGAGGTAGAAACAGAAAAAGAAAGCCTGAATCTAACCGACCAGAAGAATCAGGACGGTTTATTTCTGATAGCGACGATGAAGCTGGGAAAAGCTATGATGCCAAAAAAGACGAAGCCGCTGAAGCGGAACGTTCTGTTGTCATTGCTAAGATCCTGAATCCACCACCTATTAAGACTGTTGTTTCTGAACTGCACCCCAACTGCCTTTTTAAAGATGTGAAAGAGTTGGATGATGTAGCTAAAGAAGAGTTAGCTGAGTCTTTTAACATGAGAATGAAAGGCAAGGCCGAAGGTAAAGTACCAGCTCTTTTGGACGAGAAATTCTTATGGAGACCTCGTGCTATTGCAGGCCTGCCTAAGCCAGTTGCACCTAAGGCAGAAGTAGCTGATGCTGAAGTCGCTGAAAAGCCTAAGGCAGCTAAATCTACTACAAAAAAGAAACCAGCTACTAAAAAGCCTGCTGCTAAAGCAGACAAAGGTGAAGAGGAAGCCAAGCCAAAGCGTGGCCGCAAGCCTAAAGCTGAAATAGCAGAAAAACCTGCTGCTAAAAAACCAGCTGCAGCTAAAGCCGCCGCTAAGAAACCTGCTGCCAAAAAGGCACCAGCGAAAAAAGCAACGGCTAAAAAAGATGCAGAGGCGTAAAGCGCCTTTCTTCTTTTTCTTTTAGAAGATAAAAAAAGGAGGCACCAGCCTCCTTTTTTTTTATGCAAAAAGCCTGGGGTTTTCTGTGATTGACCATAAAAAAAGCCCTCGCCTCCCATCCTTGCCCGCTCTTTGCATCTCTTTAACTAAGAAAAAGATTATCAATTCACAAAAGTCTATAAAAACAAGATTCTTAGTGAACAACCTTGATCAAGATTTAGTAAAAAGAGGCCTTATCAAAGCTTTATTCTCTCGTGAAACTAGCAAAAAAATACCTATGAGGTTATTTTTTATCAGTCTATTTTGGATTTTTTGCAGCCACAATGCATTTGCTCAAGATAAAAATAATGAGCTACCCATGAACAATAAAGAAACGGCAAGAAGCGGCCTTTTAGTTTTACAGTTTGGGGCAACGGGCATGACAGATTCTGCGGCCCGGGCCTATTCCATTTTAATTGCCCAAAATTTAGCCAACACTAACCGTTTTCAGGTCACTAATCCTGACCAATCAGAAGAGGTGATCATTCGTGAGAATTCTGGACTACTACCCTGTTTCGATATTGGCTGCGGAATCCAAATGGCGCATATTCTAGGGGCCCAACGTGTTCTTTCTGGTCATATTTCTTTAACCCCTGGCGGTATGATTCGCCTGTCCGTTAAACTGGTGAACGTTAGTGACAATACCTTAGAGTTTGAAGATTCCCTGCGCTTTACTGATGATACCATGGATAGAAGATTCTACTTGCTTGCTCGTAGAATTGCCTCCAACACCCCTCTTAAGGGTAAGATCATTGAAGCCAACAACAGAATTGCAATTATCGACCTTGGTGCCAATGATGGAGTGAGAGTTGGTGATCGCCTTGTACTTTATAAAAATTTGACCGTCGCAAAGTCGACTCCCAATGCCGTTTTAATGCCCTCTAATACCAGAAGGAGTAACATTGGCATCTTGACCGTCACTAAGGTGGGGGATCACTCTTCAGAGGGCGTGTATTTCCAGACCATTGAAACACCCCAATCAGGGCAATTTGTGGCTACATTTTTAGAAAAAGCAAAGCAAATCAATCTAGTAAACCGTGTAAGGAAAGAACTAGATACCCATCTGCGAAATGTGTTTGAAATCGATAAAGCTGTAGTCATCAAACCTATATCCATTGAAGACTTAGACAAAAAGAACTGGATCGTACGTGTGAGAAGAACTGAACAGGCAAGGGACTATTGGCAAAACTGGGCAGTTGGCTCGGGTCTTACGACAGTGGTAATTTTAAGCCAATACCAAACTGGTGATGATTGGAAGGCCATTTCTGTTATGGGCTCCTTAGCTTATTCCACAATTATGTATTTCCAACACAAAGGTCAAATCAAGGGCTTGGTCGATGAAGGCAAGTATAAAGGCTATCTAGACGTTAAATTCAACCCTTATATTAACGAAGCAAAAGCCTCTTGGAAATATAAATTTTAAAAAGCCTTCTCAAGGCTTGACAAATAGCCATCATTTTCAATAATATTTCTGAATACCTAAGTTCCCCGATAACTCAGTTGGTAGAGTGGACGACTGTTAATCGTCTTGTCGCAAGTTCGAGTCTTGCTCGGGGAGCCAAGGGCATCTAAACTACTTTTCAAGTAGAACAAAACTGAACCCTTCAGTTTAAAATTACCTCTTTAATTTTTTAATTTAGCTCTTAAGTTTAGTTTTTCAGTAAAGCTTCAATTAGATTGTCTAGCAAAGCTCTAAGAATTTCCTGACCTTAAAAATCTCCAGCAAAAATCTACATTCAAAAATCTGCATTTATCTTAAAAAAACTGTCCTTTGACCTTGCCCTTGCTTTTATCTTAGTCTATATTTTACTATATTTAATTTAACTTATAGAATACTTTTCAGGAGCAACCATGCCCGCACCAAAATTTCACTTTTTCATTTGTGGCAACCAACGCCCTCCAGGACACCCAAAAGGGAGTTGTGCTGGTCTAGGTGCCTTTGACGTTATCGACGCTTTCATGCAACAGCTAGAAGCAAAAAATCTTTGGGGAACCATGAAGGTAACCCCAACAGGTTGCATGGGACCCTGCATGGCTGGCCCAATTGCTGTTTGCTACCCTGAAGGCATTTGGTACCAAGGTATCAAGCCAGAAGATGTAGCTGAAATTATCGAAAATCATGTGATTGGTGGCAAGCCTGTTGAGCGCTTAATGCTTGACCCTGCTATGCTTGGATAAGCTCAGACTTAACTAGTTTAGTTTCTTAATTTAAAAGCCCCAATGCTTCCTCTGTAGCATTGGGGCTTTTTTTTGTTCTTTTTTACACCCCGTTCTTCCTTCCCCTATCTTACTGGCCCCAGATTTTTGCGTGGGGAGCTATTTTTTTAAGATCGATCTTCTGCAATGAATAGATATTGGCCCGTTGTGTCAAATATACTCCAAATTTCAAACCATACAAAACGGTGGTCTGCTTAAAACAAAAAAAGCCCCAATACTTATATAAGCATTGGGGCTTTCATTTTATTTCAGTGGGAATCCTAAATCAAAAATAGGAGGAAGGAACTAGCTACCCATTACAGTATGCCAAAGTTCTTCATCAACATTATCAATAAACTGGCAACCGATCATATATTTATCATCGTCCTCTATCGATCTTCTAACCTGAATCTCGAATTCCATCACTAGAATCTCACCAGCTGCATTGTACTTAAAAGTCGCAGTAATGCTTGTATCAGAATCAAAGACATGTTCAGAGAAAAAACTTAAGCCGCCAGAAGAGTAATCATTCAACGGATAGGCTCGCTCGCCTGTTTCTGTGACAATATGAATGTCGCCGGTTGCAGCAAAACGTTTGTGGGCACGTAAGCCTTCATAGTAGGCTTCATCTTTTTCTTCTTTAGCTATCGATGCACCATCTTCTGGGTCTAAAAAAGTGATGATTACGTCAGAATTTTCTTCTAAAATCAAGGGCTTAGAAAGCTTTATCTTGCCATCCTCATAATGGCCTTTCACTGTAATCATATTTCCTTTTAGGGGCTGCAGTTATTTAACTTTTATTATTTCTCGTCTGGGGTAAAAAAGTCAAGAAATGCGAGTCAAAAATAAAAATCCTTGACCTTTTTAGTCAAGTGGTTAAAAATTTTATCCAGATGACTAATTACAGACCCAATATGACTCGAAAAGAAAAATTAATCCAAGCAACAAAAGAACACCTGATAGAAATAGGAGAGGCCAACTTTTCCCTAAGAGCCATCGCCACAAGGGCCGGGGTAAACCATGGTCTTGTTCAATATTACTTTGGTGGCCTAGAAGGCATGGTTACAGCGGCCATTGAAAATTTTGCTATGGGCGCTTTTAAAGGATTAAGGGAAAAACTCAAAGACTCGCAAAATAAAGAAGATGCCTTTTTGATCATTGCTGAAGATTTTATTGGCAACGAAAACTTTTCCAAACTCTTTCTTGCTATTGCACAACTTGGGGAACGAATGCCAGGGGTGCGAGCCTTTCACCAAAAGATGGTTTTAAGCCGACGAGCCGAACTAAAAAAAATCTTAGGCTTTGAAGAGGAACTAGACATCCTCCTTTTGCAGACCGTCATCTTTGGTGGCGTAATGATGGGAAATATTGACCCAACATTCAACCAAACCCTGTTGATGAAGCATTTTATATCTAAACTCAATATTTTACCTTCTAACCTAAAAACCCCTAACGCACAAAATACAACCAACCCTCTAGCGACACAGGAAACATGAGAGAAAAAATAGATGGGGCCTTTCGGTCTTACGGTAGCTTTATAATCAAGTACCGATACTTCGTTTTAATTGCTTTAATAGCCTTAACAGCTTTTATGGTCAGTGGTATGAGATTTTTAAAGATGGATTCCAGTACTGAATCTTTCTTTCACAAAACCGACCCCATTATGGTGGAATACGAAGCCTTTCGGGATCAGTTTGGCCGTGATGATGTTATTATTTTCCTTATAAAATCAGATAAAATTTTCACCAGAGAATTTTTAGATACACTAAAAGAGTTTCACGAAAACGCTGAAGAAGGCATTAACAACTTAAAAGAAGTAAACAGCCTGATCAATGCCCGTAAAACTGTTGGTGCCGAAGGCGCTTTGATTGTTGGCGACTTGTTAGAAGAGATGCCAGAGACGCCAGAAGAAATGGCCGCTGTGAAAGACTATGTAATGAACTCGGTGCAGTATAGAAACTTTTTGATCTCAGAGCGAGGTGACTATACCGCAATGGTATTGGAATTAGAGCCTTACTCTTCAATGGGTGGCCCGAAGTCCAGTGATGGTTTTGGTGACCTTGATGTAGCCGTTTCCACCCAAAAAAAGGTAATTTTAACAGACCAAGAATTAACCATCATTGTGGCCCAAGCTAAGGCGCTGCAAGCCAAATACAATACTAAGGGCATGGACGTTTACCTAACGGGAACACCGATCATTACTGATTTTTTAAAAAAATCCATGCAAAGGGATATGCCCAAGTTTATAGCTTTGATGGTAGGCACCATTGCTGTCTTCCTTTTTGTTTTGTTTAGGCGCTTTTCAGGTGTGCTATTACCGCTTGCTACAGTAATTTTCAGTTTGCTTTATACCATGGGCCTAATGGGCCACTTGGGTGTGGCTATAACTATGCCCACGATGATTTTACCTAGCTTTTTGCTGGCTGTTGGTGTCGGGGCTTCGGTTCACATGATGTCTATGTTTTACAAAGATTTTATCAAAGAAAACGGCAACAGGAATGCAGCCATTTTAGATGCCTTAGAGCATTCAGCCCTACCCATTGCCATGACTTCGATCACTACTGCTGGCGGTTTAATGTCTTTCGCTGGTGCCAAGGCGGCACCCATTGCCGACCTAGGTGTTTTCTCCGCCTTTGGCGTGATGGTTTCACTCTTTATGACCTTAACCATGGTCCCTTGCCTCCTGTCTATCATGGTTAACAGGGGCCTAAGCCATATGGACAAGGTCGACCAGAGCAATGTCATTGATAAGATATTAGTGAATTTTGGCGATTGGAGCTACGACCATGCAGGTAAGGTGGTGATTGGCGCAACTGTGCTTTTTGCCTTTAGTGTTATGGGTATGACCTCTTTAAAATTCAGCCACAACATCCTAGAGTGGTACCCTAAAACCTCAGATATCAAGATTGCCAGTGATATCATTGATGCTGAGTTAGGCGGCGCAACTTCTATTGAAATTATCGTCGATGCCAAAAAAGAAAACGGCCAGTATGACCCTCAAGTACAAATGGGTTTAAACAAGCTTGAAAGCTTAGCTATGAATATTAAATCAACGACAGGCAAGTCAATAGTAGGTAAAACCAGCAGCCTTGCAACCATGCTTAAAGAAACAAATCAGGCTTTAAACGAAAACAACCCTGCTCATTATATTATCCCTAATGACCAAGCGACCATTGCCCAGGAGTTTCTACTCTTTGAAAATTCTGGCTCTGATGATTTGGAACGGGTGACAGACAGTTTATTTTCTAAATCTCGCTTAACCGCCAAAGCTCGCTGGCAAGATGCCAATAACAACTTCTTATTGATCAACGAGATCAAAGAAGGGGCCAAGGGGTTATTTCCCGAAGGCGTTACCGTGCAGGTTACAGGTATGATTGTGCTCTTTGCTGAGACCATTACCTTAATGATGGATACCACAGTTACTAGTTACTTGATCGCATTGAGTTTAATCACTGTAATGATGATCATTTTGATTGGCAAATTTTCCACAGGTTTATTGAGCATGATACCTAACATCTATCCTATTATTTTTACCTTAGGTATGATGGGCTGGTTGGGTATCCCTCTTGACATGTTCACCCTGTTAATCGGCTCTATTGCCATTGGCTTGGCAGTGGATGATACCATCCACTTCTTCCATAACTTTAGAAGATACCACCATGAAACAGGTTCTGTGAAAAAGGCCATTGAAAAGACTTTATTTACAGCTGGCCGGGCTATGTTGATTACCAGTTTAGTTTTAACAACTGGATTCTTGCTCTTTTTGTTTGCCACCTTAAACAACCTGATTAATTTTGGGTTGTTAACCGCCTTCACTATTGTAATGGCATTTCTTTCAGATATTCTTCTAGCTCCAGCGCTTCTTACTCTAGCCAAGGGTCGGGATTTAGAGTAAAAGCTCTAACAATACTTGACCGAATTAGAGTATATACTCTAATATCGGCCAGTATTAGATATTTTATCCCCTAGAGGAAACATGAAAGCATTTATTAAAGCCTGGTCACATTTTGTGATCGAAAAAAGAATTTTAGTTATTATAGTGGGCCTGCTGTCGCTGATTTTAGCGGTGCTCCCTATGAAAAACCTAAAATTTGATAATAGTAACGAGATGTGGTTTGTGAAAGGCGACCCTGCCTTAGTGCAATACGACCAACTGGTGAATCTGTTTGGCGATAATGAATACTTTTTAGTTGGTATCTCAGCCCGAGAAGGGGATAAAGACTTATTTACACCTGAGACTTTCGAGGTGATCTATAAGTTAACCGAGTTTTTAGAAAATCACGAAACAGTAACGAAGGTCCAGTCCATTTCAAAGTATCAGGTCATTACCGCTGATGCTGACGAGATGGTTGTTAAGGATCTGGTTGCTGAGTACTATGAAGATTTTGATGGTAGCCCCCAAGCAATGCAGGCCGCACGTGCCACCATGGCAAAAGAAACCATGGTTCACGAGCAACTGATTACCTCTGATCTGCGACATACCACCATCAATGCTCGAAGTGAGTACATTAAAGGTGGCATTGATCACCATATTAAATTGGTTCGAGATACCAAGGCTTTTATAGCTGAGCAGGGTTTTGAAAAAAAGGGCTACAAGATTCGTTACACGGGCATCCCAGCCATCAACGAAACCTTTTTCTCAGCTTCCATGAGTGACCAGCAATTGACCTTGCCCCTCATGTTCCTTCTCGTTGTAGCCTTCTTGGTTTTCACTTTTAGAACCTGGAGCGGGATCTTATTGCCACTGTTGATTATTATCGGTTCGGTGCTCTTTACCTTAGGTGCAATTGGCGCTTTAGGTTGGTCTATGAACATGCTCAATGCTATTTTGCCTGTCATGCTGATGGCTGTTGCAATTGGTGATTCCGTGCACATCCTCATTGAGTTTTATCATTACAGGTCCCAAGGGGATGACTCTAAAGTTGCTGCCCAGAAGTCGGTGGAAGAATTATTTATCCCTTGTTTTAATACTACAGTCACAACGGGAATTGGCTTTGCTGCCATTAGTATTTCTCGCCTCAAACCCCTTAACGAGTTTGGGATTGTGGCGGCCGTTGGTGTATTGATGGCCTTTCTTTTATCTGTAACTGTAATGCCCGCTTTTTTGAGTTTTATCAAAGGCCCTTCTAAACGCGCTGCTAAGATCACCAACGAGGGCCGAGTTGCCGTTTTTACATCCAACCTTACGGAACATGTTTTTAAACATAGAATGGGTATTTTACTCACCTGTTTAATTCTTTCTGTTGTGGCTTTTACAGGGGCTAGCCGTTTGAGTGTGGATTCTAACTTTATCAACTACTTTAAAGATGGCAACGAAATAAAAGAAGACCTCGACTACTTTATTGAAGAATACAACGGAGGCATGTTTTTAGAGTATATAATAGACACAGGCCGAGAAAGATCTGAAGCAATGTCTGGTGGTGCCCTTGACCCAAAAACCCTAAAACGAGTCAAGGAATTTGAAGAATGGTTGATGAGCCAGCCTGAATCGGGCAAAACCATTTCTATGGTGGATATGATCAGAAAAATGAATCAATCAATGAACTCCGATGATCCCGCCTTCTTCACGGTTCCCGATTCTAGGCAGTTGGTAGCTCAGTACTTGTTACTTTACGCCAACAGCGGACCTGATGAAGATTTAAGCGACCAAAAGACCGGTGACGAAAGATACTTGCGAGTCAGCCAACGTTTGACCCATATGTCGTCAAACAAAATGTTGGAATTTATCACCCGGGTGAAACTTAAAGCCGATACTGACTTTGCAGACCTTAAAATGTCTGTCACAGGCATGCCAGTGCTCTTTACTAATATGGATGCTTACATCCACCAAGGGATTATCCAGTCCTTTTCCGCAGCCATTATTGCCATTGCCATTTGCTTTTTAATTTTATTGCGTTCGGTAAAGTATGGACTTTTGGCTATGGTGCCAAGCCTATTCCCCATTTTGTTAGCCGCTGGAATCATGGGCTTTATGGGGCTTTATTTAAACTTTATTTCTCTAGTCGTGGCTTCAGTTACCTTCGGCATAGCCGTGGATGATGCGATTCACATCCTCACACGCTACATTAAAGGCCGTGAGTCTGGCTTAAGCCGAAAAAACTCTGTTAACAAGGCTGTTAGTGAGTCAGGGCGTGCCTTGATCTACACCAGCTTGATCCTGTATTTTGGATTCAGTATTTTAATTGTTTCCACCTTTGTTCCTAATATCCAACTGGGCTTTTTTGGTGGTGTAATTTTACTGCTCGCCTTAATCTCCAGTTTAACCCTTTTACCTGCTGTTATCTTCTTCCAAGGGGATAAAGAATAGTAGGTTTTTTTAATCAAACACTATCTTTGGAGTATCTTATGAAAAAGTTTCTCATTCTGTTGCTTGTGGGCCTTGTGGCTCTGGGACAAATCAATCCTCTTTTTGCTTTAACAGCAAAAGAGATCATCACCAAAGTGGATAATTTAGAAGATGGAGATACCTCTATCAGCAAGTTGACCATGATTTTGATTGATAAAAAAGGCAATAAACGAATTCGTAAGACCAAAGGTTTTAGAAAGGATTATGGTGAAGATACAAAATCAATCACTTACTTCTTAAGCCCCGCTGATGTAAAAAATACCACCTTCTTGGCCTTTGATTATGATGATGAAGCGAAAGAAGATGACAACTGGCTTTACTTACCTGCTTTAAGAAAAGTAAAGCGCATTGCTAGTGGCAACAAAAAAGATTCCTTTATGGGTACTGATTTTAGTTACCACGATATGAACGGTTTAAATATCGATGAGTGGGACTATCAAATCATTAAAGAGTCAGCTAAAATTGATGGTCATGATTGCTGGGTGATTGGCTCCGTCCCTAAAAAGGCAATTGCAAAGGCGGTGATTAAGGACACCGGTTACCTTAAGAGGGTTGGTTGGATTAGAAAAGATAACTTCATGATGCTCCAGTCTAAAATCTGGGTAAAGAAGGGCAAAAAACTTAAGGTTTTAAAAGCTAGCGAGATCAAAAAAATCCAAGATATTTGGACTGTAGGGAAACTAGAAATGAAAACTCTCGACCGCAAAGGCCGCTTAGAACACGCAACAGTGTTGCTCTTTGATGAAGTGCTTTATAACAAGGGTGTGGATGACAATACCTTCACAACCCAACAAATGGAGAGAGGCCTCTAATGAAAAAGATAGCCTTCCTATTACTTGTATCCTTGGCTCTAACCTCTAATCTTTGGGCGCAAGATGATGCCTTTGGCGATTTCGATTTGGGCACTGGTAGCGATGACACATCACTAGATATTAGTGATGTGGATACCAGTACGACAAAAGCCAGTGGCCATCAGTTTTATGGCTTTTTTAAAGAAGAAGTTGGCTATGCCCCCAACAGGGACGAGTTTCAGATTGCAAAAATAAAAACCACTGTAAACTTAACTTACGACATTAAGTTTGATGGCGATTGGAAGACCAAGATGAACGTGGCAGGCTTTTACGATGCTGCCTACGGTTACAATGGCTCTGAAAATTACACAACAGAGTTAATTGACAGCCTTGAGAGCGAATTTGAAGCGAAAGATTTCTACCTCGAAGGCCCCTTGGCGGACTGGTTACATATTAGAGCTGGTAGGCAAGTAGTCGCTTGGGGCCAGTCAGAAGCCGCCCAGATCAATGATTTAGTGAACCCCCGTGACAACCGTGAACTGGGCATGGTGGACCTTGAAGACGCGCGTCTGCCTGTGACAGCCACAAAGCTTGTGGCTACATCTGGCACTTGGGAGTTTAATTTAGTTGCCATGCACGAATTTCGAGCCAACAAAAGGCCTGCCGAAGGCAGTGAGTTTGACTTTTATGCGGCCTTACGTGACCAAGGCGCTGTAATTTTAGAGTCAGAAACGCCTGAATCGGTAGAACAGGAATATTTGCTCAGAGTTTATAAAAGTTACAACGGCGGTAACTTTAGTGTTTTTTATGGGGATGTCTATACAGATAACCCAACCCTGGCCTTTTATTCTTACAATGCCGCTACCAGTACTATGACCTTAAAGCCCACTTACGAGAAAATCAAATCAATTGGTGTAAGTGGAAATCAGGTTTGGGGTTCTTGGCTGTTGCGAGTCGAAGCTGCAAAAAAATCAGGTGTGCCTCAAATGAGAAGTGATAGCGCTACTCAGTTGCAAACAGGGATAGCCTCTGTGGCCACGCCAAGTGACTATATCTATACTGCTGATTTGGGGTTAGTTGAAAGTTATTCTAAGAAAGATTTGCTTCAATTTGCGCTGGGTTTAGAGTATAGTGGAATTACCGACTTATCCATAAGTCTCGAGGGTGCTGTTGACCAAATCCAAGACTATGAAACAAATCTGCAAGCGGAAGAAGTCAGTGGTGTTACCACCATGATGGTGAGTCATTCAGCGCTAAATGATAATTTGACAACAAGGGTGCTTTGGTTCCACTTTACGGGTTCCAACGGTGAGGTGGTTCGCTTGACCACCGATTACAACATCCTTGATGGTGTAAGCATTGGCGGTGGTGCTGTGGAATACTCCGCAACAGAGACGGATGCACTACTTTACCCTTTTAAGGATAATGATCGTGTTTTTATCAACGGAAAATATAGTTTTTAATGAACCAAACTGCCAGCACATCTAAAAAAACCTCAGCTAAGGATAAAATCCTAAGTTGCGCACTGGAACTTTTTAATAAACAAGGAACCAGTGCAATCAGCACCAACCACATAGCTAAGTCTGCAAGCATTAGCCCTGGGAATCTCTACTATCATTTTAAAAATAAAGAAGAGATCATTTTAAACATTTATCTCTCCATGAATTTTGAATGCCAAGATTGCATGGAAAAAAGACAGCTGCAAACCTTGAGCAATTTAGAAGAGCTTAACGAATACCTAAGCCAACTCCTAGAAATCCAGTGGAAATACCTCTTTCTTTCTCGAGAATTCCCAGCGCTTATCGCCCAAGACCCAAATTTAAATGAAGTTTTCCAGAAGGTCCAAGAGCAACGCCTTCAAGACATCACCCAAGATATTCAAAATTCTGTTGATGCTGGGTTTTTAATTCCTATGCCCCCTGAAGATGTGGAAGCTTTAGTGCAGGCTATTTGGATGTCTGCCCTCTTTTGGACTCCCTTTGCTGCCAGCCGTGGCGGAGAATTGACCAAAGAGCAGATGGCTGGTGGTCACAAAATGATGCAATTTTTGCTGAAGCCTTACCTGAGCATTACCCCTTAGTTTTTTCTTTTTTAGGTTCTTTCCTTTCTTTAAAATTTTCCTTTTGAAGCTATCTCCTTAAGCTCCGCCGTCTAATTATCAGAGGCATTGAATTCGGGGCTGGTTCTTCCATAATACCCTTTTTCGTTTGCTTGGATTATGGTTTTTTTCTCTTCCTCTATTTGGGTGGGCAAAAAAGATCGAAGTTTGGGAAATAGCCATTTAGCCACAAAGCTCCAATCTTTATATCTCCCCAAAAAAATATTATTCCCGATCGCTAACGCCTGCATTTGCAAAGCTAGCCATCCCATAATAAAGTTCTAAAGCTTGGGTTGTGAGGCCCATAGCAAGTGCTGCACCTGTGCCTTCGCCTAAGCGAAGTTGTAGATCGAGTAAAGTAGTGACACCCATTTTAGCTAAGACTTTTTTGTGTCCCTGTTCGTTTGAACTATGAGAAAATAGCAACCAACCTTCCGCCGCAGGGCAGATTTTAATGGCAACCAAGGCCGCCGCTGTGGCAATAAAGCCATCTACTAGAAGGGGTATCTGCTCCTTGGCAGCACCAAGACACAAGCCTGTTAGGCCTGCGATTTCCAGCCCACCCACTTTAGCTAAGCAATCAAAAGCCGTAGTTGGCCGGTGTAACTCTAAAGCTGATATGACAATTTCAGCCTTATGGGTAATTCCTTTTGCGTCCAGCCCTGTGCCTGCGCCTGCAATATCCACAGGATTCAGCCCCAAAAGATTTGCGTATATGGCTGTTGCTGCGGTTGTGTTACCAATGCCCATCTCGCCAATACCCAGCAAGTCCGCCCCTTCACTTTTGGCTTTTTTGGCTACCTTGAATCCAACTTGGATGGCCTGTAGAGTCTCTCTATCAGTCATAGCAGGCTCTTTTGAAAAGTTCGCCGTACCCTTTTTTACCTTTTCCATTAAAAGCTGCTCATGTGGCTCCAAATCGGACAAAACCCCTAGATCCACAAGGGTTAAGTCTGCGCCAACGGATTTAGCAAGAACACTAATAGCCGCCCCGCCGCTAAGCATATTCCCCACCATTTGGGCCGTAACTTCGCTTGGGTAGGGGCTAACGCCTTCTGCCGTAACTCCATGGTCGCCTGCAAAAACATAAATCTGTTTTTTATCCGCTTTGGGGGTCTCTGTGTTTTGGCATTTACCCAGCCACAAAACCAAATTTTCTAACTCACCAAGGCTGCCTGGTGGTTTTGTCAGTTGGTCTAAGTTTCCTTGTACTTGGGCGATAGGCCCAGTTGGTACTGTGATGGATTTTGTTAGTTCTTGTATTTGATTTTCCATGGAATTTATATTTTAGTTAGTTTGCTTTTATCGGTTGGTTTTTACGACTAAGGGAAGGCCTGAGACCATAAAGAATACCTCGTCTGCAAGTCTTGCCACTTCTTGGTTGAGCCTACCCATTTGGTCTCGGAATTCCCGCCCCATAGCAGTAGCAGGAACTAACCCCATACCAATCTCGTTGGTGACAATCACGATTGCACAAGGTGGCATTTTTAAGAGCTCTTCAAAGGCCTTTAATTCTTTTAGGGATTCTGCCTCTTCAGTGTTCATCAGATTTGCCAACCATAAGGTCAGGCAATCCAACAAAACAAGGTCGCAGGTTTCTGCTAGCTTGGTAATGGCCTTAGCAATTGCCAAAGGCTCTTCACAGAGTTCAAAGGCGTCACTCCGTTCGGCTTGGTGTTTTTTAATCCGCTCAGCCATTTCTTCGTCCATGGCCTGAGCCGTGGCCACAAAGGCTGGCTTTTTTGCAGATTCTGCAATAAATAAGGCTTGGTTGCTCTTGCCTGATCTGGCTCCACCTGTGAGTAGAGTGATTTTTCTCTTCTGAATATTTTTAATTTGCGCCATTTAGTTCCAGATCAATGCAAAGATTGGTGAGCCTACAAATTGTAGATGTTGCAAAATAATTACTGCTAGCAAAACCAATACTTCGGAAAGTTCACTAGTGGCCCCAAGGCAATCACCAGTGACCCCACCCAAGCGGTTGGTTAAACTCCTGCCAAAGAATTCCACAAATAAAATCACAGCTAGGGCCAAAAACAAAAATTGACTGTGGAAATAATAGCTCATGCCCACGACTACCAAACACATTTTTAGGCCATCTTTGTTGGTGGCTCCACCGATGAAGCCTTTACCTGTTCCCGCAGCCCTAGCATAATCAAATCTAGCGGCCATCCAACCTTGCCCAAAGCGGCTCAAGCTAAATAACCCCACCAAGCCCAACAGCACAAACCCCCTCTCAAATCCCAAAACCAAGGCCAGCAGTTGCCATTTAACCAAAAGGATCAAAACTAGGGAAACCACGCCAAAGGTGCCCAATCTAGGGTCTTTCATCACCTCTAACATGCCTGGGCGGTTTTTACCTGAATAGACTCCATCGGCCAAATCAGCAAGACCATCTAGGTGCAAACCACGGGTCACCCACACAGAAAATACAATTAAAAATAAAGCCGTTATCTGGGAAGTGAAAATCGGGCTTAAAACACCCAAAAGACCGTAACTCAAAAGACCCAATATTAGCCCCACTAGGGGAAACCAAATCATAGACTTGTGGGGCTGTTCTAGCTCACCACCAAAAATAGAAATCTGGGTCAATAGCCGCCAGGCCGTAGAAAACCCTTTCATGACTGCAACGCTTGCAAAGGAGGGCTAAAAAAATATGGGGTAAAAATAGAAAGGAATTCTAAAGTCATAGGTCTGATCCACGAGTTTTTTATAAAGGGACGAGCTCTGACTTATCAAAGTTGCCTTTGAACTACAGTTGCGGGCCAGTGAGGGAATTGAACCCTGCTTCATCGTCTGGTAAATTACAAACTAATTCCTTTGGGCGGTTAATGTCAAAGGAAAGCTTGCCTAGCCCACGCACCTCTAATATTATAATCCTATGATTAATTACAACCTCCACACCCATACCTTTCGCTGCAAACATGCCACTGGCGACGCTGTTGATTTTGCGAAAAAAGCTGTGGCAGGCGGACTGACTATATTGGGCATTTCAGACCATACTCCCCTGCCTGATGGCCGCTGGAGCGAGATCCGCATGTCTATGGACCAACTAGACTCCTACGATGCAGCAGTCGAAGAGGCGAGGGCACAATACCCAGAATTAACAATTTTAAAGGGTATGGAATGCGAGTGGGCCCCTGAATTTAAAAATTTCTACCAAGATGAGCTTCTAGGCAAGCGAGGCTACGACTATTTGATAGGCGCTGGCCATTACTTTAAATATCTAGGCACTTGGTTTTCTAGTTTTACATCACTGCATCTACCAAAAGCCTTAAATGTTTACGCCAAACAGTTAGAATCCATGATGGCTACAGGCCTATTTAACTTTATTGCTCACCCCGACCTTTTTGGCTGCACCTTTGAAAAGTGGGATAAAAACCTGCAAGCCGCTAGTTTAGATATCATCAATGCCTCACTGGCCACAAATACCCCTTTAGAAATCAACGCTAATGGCTATCGAAGGCAGGACTTTTCCCCCGGCCCAAGCCGCAAGCAGCCTTACCCATGGGAGCCTTTTTGGGAATTTGCAGGCAGCCACAACATAAAAGCAATCGTTGGCTCAGATGCCCACCACCCAAGTGAACTTTTAACCAAGCTTGACCTTTGTGAAACCTTAGCCAAAAAAGTAGGAGTAAAGCTCTTAAATCCCCGTGACATCATCATTTTTTAAAAAAGTGACCTTGCCAAAACCTCAATATTTCTATAATCTAAAGCCGTGAAATAAAAAAATTAGTACTGATCTAGACACAGAATTGTGTAGTTTTCTTATGAATAAAAACAGCCTTCCCCTACTTACCAGTATTTTAGCCTTGCTCTTTTGGGCTGGCCATCTATTGGTCAATGGCAGCCCTACCCTGCCTGTCATCGAAGTTTGTGGAATGGTATTGTTATTGGCGACCATCCTTATTTTAAGTCAAAAAAACAAAGAGGGCAAAGACCTGGAACAAAAGGCCCCACTCAAGGTTGAAGAGCCAGACCCGCCAGAAACAACCTCTGTCTTTTCTGTGGAGCCCCAAGAAGAAAACCCTAGGATTTTAGTCATAGATGATGAACCGACTAATGTTCTGCTTTTAAAAAAGCAGCTGGAAAAGGAAAATTTTCATGTTGTAACAGCCTTGAACGGTTTTGAAGGTCTAGAGATTGTAGAAGAAGAACCGCCCCACCTGATCATTGTTGATCTAATGATGCCTGAAATGACAGGCATAGAATTCTGCAAGCAAGTGCGGGAATATTTTGACTCCGTGACCTTACCAATTATGATTCTAACAGCAAAACATATGCTAGATGATATGATTGAAGGCCTAAATTCAGGGGCCAACGACTACCTGACTAAGCCCTATCAACAACCAGAACTGATCGCTCGGGTCCGGGGCCTACTCAAAATCCAAGAATTGGGTTTACTGCGTGAAGAACTAGCAAAAAGAAAACTGACTGAGCAGGAATTAAGCAGAGCGAAATCTCGCCTTTCCCAGTTGATCGAGCACTCCTTAAATGGGATCTTTTTACTTGATGAAAAATTTAACATTAGCTTCATCAATCAGGTGGCAGCCCAGAGCTTAGGCGACCATAAAGACAAGCTCATTTTAAAACACTTTTCTGAACTCTTCGATTCCACCGAAGGTAGCCTTGAAAATTTAGGTTATGAAGAGCGAATACTAACTGTTATTTCTAACCAAAAAGAGGTGCAGGTTTCCTTTATTCCCATAGAAAATGAAAAGGGAATTGCCTTTGCTGGGATGATTTCTGAAAGCGTGGTGATCAAGGCAGGGGACTTTTTACAGGTGACCCAAAAACAACCCAAAATTAGCTCTATGGAAAAGCTAGAAACCCTGTGTCAGGATGTCATCCAACTGGCAGCAAAGGAAGGAGATAGCGTTTTAAACTGCCTCCAAGAACTAGAGAAAAACTTAGACGAGGTTAGTGAAGATATTAAGCACCAAAGAGACCGCGAACATTTAGTTGAAATCATGTTGGCGACTTTAGAGGCATGGGAAAAAATCACAGGGAAAGGTAAGGTGGAACTGGCCGAGGACTCTGGTATCTGGCGAGCCTCGCTTGATGGTGGCGTTTACCGAACCAGAACTTTGGATAAATACCTCAACTACGACCTTTTGCCAGCCAAACCCCGCTGGAAAGACGTAATAAAAACGGCTGAATTTGTTCTCGCCCAAAAAATTGACGATGAAAAAAGTCTTGAATCTCTACATAGAGCCTTAAAAGATTTCCGCCCATGGCGGCCACTGGAAGTGGTAAATTAAAGGACTTTTACCAGTAAATACATATCAAAAAGTTAATTACTTCAACTCACTAATTTCTAACAGACCCTGGGTTTGTCCTGATTTGTCCTCCAATTTTTACCAATTTTCTTTCTACATTATCTTTTCCTATTTTTACCAGACCTATAGCCTTATTTTCTAGCCTTTAAGCCTATTTTTTTCTCACCTAATACTCTCTTTTTTCCCTCCAGTTTTGACCAATTTCTCAATTGATCGGTCCTTTTTTTTGCTTGTATACTGACCTCAGAGCTAATTTTTCTATCAGGGAACTATTTTACACACTCAGAATAGAGGGAGAAAACATGAAAAACCTAGCAAAAGAACAAATACCTAAATTGACCAAAGCAGATATCATTGCAGAAGTAGCAAGCAAGGTTGGCCTTTCTAAAGACCAAGCAGAAAAAACCGTAAATGCACTTTTGGATGAAGTAACAACAGCGCTCAGTGGCGACCGAAAAATTGCCTTCACTGGATTCGGCACTTTTTACACTTCAGACCGTGCACCGCGAGAAGGCTTAAATCCACAAACAAAAAAACGGATTTTAATTCCTTCTGCTAAGGTCGCAAAGTTCAGAGTCGGGAAAAATTTAAAGAAAGCTGTTAACCAGTAACCTAAAAACTGGTTTTTGGCGCCACTTAATTTTATCTCATACTAGGG
>JASJGK010000053.1:0-16304 GCA_033791585.1 SAR324 cluster bacterium
TAGGCGCTATCTCAGTACACGGTACTTGTGGCGCAGTTGGAACAATCTTACTTGGATTTTTAGACGCAGAAAACGGACTTTTCTACGGCGGTGGCTTTGCACTTCTTAAGTCACAGATCATCGGTGTGGTTTCTATCGGAGCATGGGCTTTCTTAAGCTCACTAGTTCTTTTCAAAATTGTAGATATGGTAATTGGCTTACGTGTTAGCGAAGAAGACGAAGTTACAGGTCTTGACCTTACTGAGCACGGTGCCAGTGCATATCCTAACTTTTTATTAAGTGTCTTAAAATCATAAGACCAATATTTATTTAAAACAAAGGGAGCTGAATACCAGCTCTCTAAAAGATCACATTTGGAGAAAAAAATGTTAAAACAAATCCTAACTTTATGCACATTTGCAATGCTAACAACAGCCCCAGTATTTGCAGAAGAAATGGCAGCTGAGATGGCCCCTGAAATGGCAGCCCCAGCAGAATCCTCAGCACCAGTCGCTATTGGCGGTTATGTTGGTGCCGTAAGTAATTATGTTTGGCGTGGTACGCAGCAAAATTCAGGTGCAGCAAGTGTTCAAGGTGGTTTAGACCTTAGCTTTCCAGCAGTTGAAGGCTTAGGCTTAGGTCTTTGGGTTGCCTCAATTGGTGGCGGCGACACTAGAAACGAAACAGATTATTATGTTTCTTATGAAGGCTCAGCAGGCGATTTGGGTTATTCAACTGGTTTGACTCTTTACTCATATGACTTTTCTACCTTTACAACTATTACCAAATCTGGTGAAGAAGTAAACGTAGCCGTACAGAAAGAAATTTCTTTAGGCCTAAGCTATGGTGATTTTGGTTTTACTTACTACACAGTATTAGCTGATGACTCAACTTACGGCGCTGGTGATGACGCAGAATCTTCAATCGGACTTGATTGGGTAGCCTTAAGCTACGGTACTAGTTTAATTGGTATGGATTTAGGTGTGACTTACGAAACTGGTTCTTACAACCAGCAGTGGGTTAACGCTGGCAACGCACTTGAAACAACTGCAATTGCTACTTACTCATTAGGTAAATCAATCTCAGATAGTACTTCAGTTTCTTTTAACGGAACTAAGGTGTTAACAAACTCAGATGTAGGTGATGCCTTGAAAAATGAATTCTGGATGTCAATGGACTTGTCCTTCTAACAACTAATTGATCAGCCCCAGTTCAACTGGGGCTGCATTGGAGAAAAAAATGAAAAAAATTGAAGCGATTATAAAGCCGTTCAAAACTGAGGCTGTTAGAGATGCTTTAGAAGCGGCAGGTATCTTAGGTATGACTGTTAGCGAAGTGAAAGGTTTTGGTAGGCAAAAAGGCCACACCGAGCTTTATCGTGGTGCAGAATATCAGGTAGATTTTGTTTCTAAAGTGAAAATTGAGATCGCACTTAAGGCCGACCAAGTGGATAAGGCTGTGGATGTGATTGTTGAAGCTGCTGGAACTGGCAAGATTGGTGATGGTAAAATCTTCGTCTTACCACTTGAGCAAGTGATCAAAATTCGTACTAACGAACGTGGTGAAGCCGCTATTTAATTAGTCTTTACCTTTTACATAGAGGGGAGAGAATTAAAATCTTTCCCTTCTGGTAAAAACACCTGTATAATTTAATTAAATCCAATCAACGTTTTTAGATTGGTAGAAAAAACCCTGCCGCAACCAGGGTTTTTGAGTTTAAAAAAATGCCTGTTTAAGTTTTAGGCAACTTGCATCGGAGCATCTTTTTGGGCTCAAATCCGAAACCCAAGGGTACCTAAAGCCCTTGGGTTTTTCGCATAGCGAAAAAATATTCCTTCAGAGCTTTATCTCTGACAGATAAAAGAAAAGCCGCAGGCTTTTACAAAACGAAAGAACCCCGCAAACAGACCAGCTGAGAGAGAAAACTTTAGCTCTGACAGATAAAAGAAAAGCCGCAGGCTTTTACAAAACGAAAGAATCCCGCAAACAGACCAGAAAAATTTCCCTAAAAGAAGCCGCCAGCTTTCAAAATAAAAGACCCAGAAGAATACAGCCCTGCTTAATTTAAACTTCAATCAAAAGAGATTGCTCCTTTAATGTACTTTACCTTCTCTAAGGTTCTGAGCATATTCTTCAATTTTTAGGTGCAAGTCACTTTTCTTTTTGTTGGCAATGTCAAATTGAGCATCTAAGTTATCTTTTGCTGATTTTGTTAATCCCCGTTGTCCAGCAAGAACAGATGGATATTTTTCCTTAATTTTCAATTGTGCAAGTTCATTAAAATCCGGTCGGAGCAAAGGAAAACGAACTAAAAAAACAGAAAAAACCTCAAATAGGTTTTCAGATACGGTCTCTGCCTCCTTTTCCATTTTGATTGGATCAGCGTTCACAAAAAGAGTGTCCCCTTTTCTCATAGGGTCAAGAGTCTTCACAATAAAAATTGTTTTTTGAATATTAACTAAGAAGCGGTCAACTAAAATACAAAGGTTCTCTAACCTAACCAGATCCTCTTCGATCTTTTTGGTTGTTGATGTGCGCTTGTGGGCAAGATTCTCCCTGTCTTGGATAGATTTCTGGACTAGTTTTTCTTTATCAAAGCTAAATCTATTTGTAATTACTGTAATTACTGTAATTAATATAGTCCCAATAATACCTAAGGCAACGCCTGCAAGAGATTGATAATCCTTGGCCACTTGCGCCCATGTTACTATTTCTACTGGATCTGCCATTTTTTGCTTTATATCTAGGTTTGCGGTCTTTTGTGTAGATATAAGTTGCTTAGATTACGGGGTGTTTATGCTTTGTGCAAATAGAATGTCTTTTTGGGGCACAACTAGTTTCTCTCTTAAAATCAGGTAGCGAAAGTTTTAAGTCTGAATCTTTGACCCTATCTCCGCAGGATCGTTCTTCTAAAATGACCAGATTATGGTTTGCTTCTTCTCTTCTTTTTGGGCGGGCAAAAAGAAGCAAAAACCCGCCCTCTACCTCAAAGCTAGTTATCGCCAATTCCCAGCCATGTAATTATCTTTCTTTAAAACAAGTAGGTTTTCGATTCTTAAATCCACCCTGTAGGCGATGCTTTCGCTTTTCGCTAATGAGGGCTGTTTACCCACTGCTATCCCTTAACCTAACCAGTTAAGAGGGGTTTTAGGTCTCCACGGCTACTTTTTAACCTCTTAAGAGAGAAGAGTTGTGGTTTTACTATGCCTAGCCAGAAAACCAAAAATTCGACAATTAACTCAAACCTAAGCTACAATAATCTAAAGATACCCCTCTTGTCTCGCCCGTGATAGGCGCAGGTCTAGAAAGGGGCAATCAAAAATGGGAGCTTAGTCACTATGGATACATACATTTTTCAAGAATTCTTTTTTTGGTGTTTTGTCATCAATTTTGGTCTCTATACCTTTTCGGCTCTAGCTATTTTGATTTTTAAGGGCTTGGTCGTTACCATCCACCAAAAGCTGTTTGGTTTTGATGAGGCGACAACCTTAAAGGAAATGCATCGCTATTTAGCTAAATTCAAACTCTTGGTTATCATCTTCAACTTCACCCCTTGGCTTAGCCTGTATATGATAAATGGGGGCTAAATGCTTGTGGAATAGGCCTTAAAAGGTCTAAAGCCCTTAAGACTCAGAGCCTCTAAAACCTAAAAAAAGGCCAAAAAAAAAGGAATGAAAACCGAGGTCATCATTCCTTTTCTTTATAAAACTAATCTAAAAACCACCTCTAGTACCAAGGTGGATAATCCACCTTTACCCAATCCTTCGGGCAATAGTAGTCTGCTAAATTTAAGAAAATTTAGTTACAACAGGGGAACTAAGGAGCTTTTTTAAATAAAAGCTCTATTTGGTTCGGGTTAAAGCGCTTTCACACTAACGGCACAAGGCCCTTTTTTTCCTTCACCAACTTCAAATTCAACTTTGTCATTTTCATTCAAAGTATCGCCAGCGATATCTGAAATATGAACAAATAAGTCTTTTCCGCCGTCTTCTGGAGTGATAAAACCGAAACCTTTAGCGTCGTTAAAAAACTTTACAATACCTGTACTCATAACATTCCTTTTCTTTTTAAAAAAAATTCGCCACCTTTATGGCAGCTCTACAATTTTTATGATAAATAAAATTTTAAGTAAAGGAAATTCTACAATCGCCTCTACAATTTAGGTGTTTTCTTTTACTTTTCCTAGCTTCTTAGGCTTAAAATAAGCATCTAGACGGGTAAAAAAAATTTAAAAAAACTAATAAACTTCAATGTTCCAGCGACCTTCCTCCTTATAGTTTTTCAACATTTCTTCCCAATCCAGACCGTCGGCCTTGGCCCAGCTGGTAAAAATTTCCTTTACACTGTGTTCTAAGGCTTTCATCCCACAGAGGTAGAAACTAAAATTGCCACCCTTGACCATCTGCCAAAGTTCTTCTTTCGCTTCTAGAATTCGATCTTGCACATAGGCTTTTTCATCACCTTGCGAAAGGGCTTGGTAGGCCTCAAAGGTGCTGTTAGTAAAGTATTGACCGATGTCGTTACTCTCTTCATTCATATAAAGGCTCTCCATGCCCGTTTTGGCACCGTAAAAGAGGCGAATTTTCCCATCCCACTGGCCACGCTCGTGGTAAACATGTTGGATGAAAGAGCGGAAGGGCGCTATGCCCGTTCCCACTGCCACCATGATCAGGTTTACACTGCCATCGCTGGGTAGTAAAAATCGGCGCCCTGTGGGGCCAGTAAGTTGAATCTGGTCGCCTACATTAAGGTCGCAAATAAAGTTAGAAGCCACACCCCTTTGCTCTGTACCCTTTTCATCTGTATAGATAACTCGCTTTACACAAAGACTCACAGAGGTACAATCACCTTTATCGCCTTTGCGGGCTGAGGCAATAGAATAAAGCCGCACCCTGTGGTTTTTGCCCGGTTCCCGCTCCCCCGGTGCAACTACACCTAAAGACTGGCCTTCGATATATTCAATACCGCTGCCTTCAATGTTGAGTAAAATATGGCGGATGTCATCCACGCTTCCTTCTGTTGTCAAACGTCTATTCTCTAGAACTGTTGCAACAAATGGAACCTTGGGTTTGTACTGATTCCCTGGGGTGGGGATTACCTTTTCAACAATTTTCATGGTTTTTCCTAGAGGGTTCAACGAGCAATATTATTCTGGTATTTAATATGTAGAATAGTTAGATTCTAATGCAGTAGCAACCACTTATTTTTGGGGCTTTAGAAAAATTTATACTTGTGTGTGAATTTTTTCCTTTACGCTTTGGGCTTAAGCCTTTTATTTTAAAACAAAAACTAATTTTTTAGACCTAAAAAAAGCAACCATGATTACAAATGTTGAAGAATTAAGCCAAGAACAACGCATCTGGTTTGCTGAATTGATCATAGCAACTATTTTATCTGATGACGAGGTCCGCCTTGCTGAGCTGGATAGGGTTCGAGAAATCACCAGCTTTATTGAATCCCCAGAAGAAAAAAAGCGACTTTTTAAACTTTTAGAGTCAGAAGAAAAACCAGAATTAAAAGCCCCAGAAAAGTTGGATAAAAATCAGCTTTCCGTTATCTTTGTCGAGCTAATCCACTTGGTGATCGCTGACAAAGTCTTTGATGATGGGGAGTCTAGACTCTTGACGGAGGTGGCCGAACTTTTTGATTTTACGGAAAACTATTTTAAAGAGTTGATGAAGTACTGTTCTGAAGGCCTCGCTTGGAAACAAGCGCAAGACAGTTTATTGGGTGCTGAGGATGAAGAAGTTGAAATAGATATGGACGAGCCTATTGTGCCGCTATTTCAAATGAGTGAGGCCCAAAAGCTGTGGTATGCAAATGTCTTAACAGGGGCCTTTATGCTGGATGAAGAGCCAGACCAATATGCTTGGGACAGAGTTAAAATGGCCATTGGAAGCCTACAGGATAAACAGGCCCAATCTCTGTTGAAGCGCCATATTAAACAAAACCAAAAACCACCGCTCAAGCTTCCGCCAAGAATGGACCAAGACTTGCTCACTCGCATGTTCATGGAGCTTCTTCAGCTTTTGGCCCACAAGGGCGAAATTTCTTACTCTGCCCAAGGCTACATCAAAAAGATTTGCGACGTGAGCAAGATCAGCTCTGTGGTTTTTAATCAAATGATGGACTGGTGTAACCTCGGAGTGATCTGGCAGCAGGGGAAAAAAGTCCTTATCGAAAAAGCCAAGACCAACATGGGCGATGAACTTGTACCTAGAAAAGGTGTGCTCGAAGTTCACGAGTCCAATAACTCTGTAATGATTAGAAAGGTAACCTGCCATGTTTGTAGGGATGCCACAGTCATTGATGCCTACATCCTTAGGCCACGCACCCACAAAGCCGATACAAATATTTTTGGCATCGCTCGCTATGTGGAAGCCTTTGATAAAAACGATTATTGTAATTACAACCTCCTGCGCCCGATCATCTGCCCTAGCTGCCACTTTACTAGTATTAGCCGTGAGCATTTTCAACGAGGTGAAGACGATGTACCCGATTTAATGACCAAAGCCTTTATGAATCGTTGGCGGGATGACTTTAAAGGCCAAAAGCTGGTTTACCCAGTGCCTGGCGAAATCACCACAGTCAATCGCTCTTTAGAAACGGTAAAGCAGTCTTATAAAATTGCTGTGCAGGCCTGTAACCTCTTGGGTTCTGCCAAACCAGACCACCCTTTAAAAGGCCAGGCTTTATCCCTACAGATGATTTTAGCTGAAGTCTTGATGGAAGAGGGCAAATCCGATGAGGCCGTGGCAATATTGCGTGTAGTCGTGGAAGAGGCAGAAAAAATCTTTGACGTTGCTTTCGATAATAAAATGGTTTTTCGGCTCGGCCGCTTGATCATGTTACTAGCCTTATTTTTTAATGATAAGATGCTCGCTGGTAAATATCTGGACTTTTTCTCTCGCTTTAAAGACGAAAAGGCCATGGAGCTGGAGCCAGTAGACCGCATGGAATTCCAAAAGGCCTATGGCGAGTGTAAACACGCCTTTGATAACCGTGAACAGTATATTCAAAGCGAACTAGACGGATTTCATATCAGGCGCTTCCAAAAATTGCCTGAGAAAGAGGGCGAAGAAGAAAAAGACCCTACTGCTGATATGGAAGGCTAAGTTTTTAGTTGGTTTCTGTTTTACTGGGCCTGCTGGTTGTAACTGGGGGCCTCTTAGGCAAACTTGTTTAAGGTGCCTGTTAAAGACGATCTGAAAGGCAAAAGAGAAGAGGTGGAACAGAACCCCCTAAGGGGATTCTGTTTTTTTAAAAGACTAAATTAGAAGCTATAGCCTGCTTTAACAATGCCACGGCTGTTGTCAAAATCACCTGCTGACATTTGTCGCCAATCGGCACCAAATAAAATACTGCCTGCTTTAACAGAAAGTGAAACACCGGCACCCACTTCAAAATAGCTAGTTGATTCACCGTCAGTTGCTTCAACAGTTGCCAAGCCTAAGCCTGGGCCAAAACCAATAGTAACATTTTCAGAAAGGTTATTCATCCAATGTGGGTTTATTTCGATCAAAGTCCCTGAAACATCATCCTTTGAAAAGACAGCGTAACTAAACTGCTGGCGCACATTCCCGCCAGAAGGCTGAAATAAAGGGCAATCCAGGGAAATTTCAACACCGACTAAAGAATAAGAGTCACCCTCTGTTGGGGTGATGCTACCACCAACCAAAGAAGGTGCAAAGTTAGGGCTATAGCTTGATTCTATAACGGGAAAAGCGACGTTGCCTTCAACTTCTGTTTCAGCGTAAACAGGGGAAAGGGCAATTAGAAAAGAGGCGCTTAGGGCGATGATAGTTTTTTTCAACATTTTGAACTCCTTGAAAAATTGAAATATATGCATAGTTTAATATTATCTCCCGAGAAGTAAAGTGACTTAATCACCAACTGAGCACAAAAAAGACTCATTTTTTTTTGGGGGTCGGTTGGGAATTTTGAAACTCACCAAGGAGGTAAGATTAAATTAAAAAAAAGAGTAACTAAACAACACAGTTTTTCACAAATAACAGTTCACATTCCGCCTCAGTCAATTTCAACTCAAAATCACCAAGTAAAATGGATTGCAGTTGCAGGTGAGATGTAATCTCTGTGACTTGCGTTTCTGTGACTCCAATTCTGTGATAGAATTTGTTTCGCAGAGACAAAATTTCGGTGGTAAAGATGCGAGCCACAACCAAATTGTTCACAAAAGCAGCATCTGGGTGCTGGCAGGAGTAAAAGTTACCGACCAGACAATCGGCTTCGGTGTAGACCTGAAAATTGAAAGTAAAAAAGCTAAAAAACCCCGCCGCAATTTTGAGTTCCAATTGGAAATCTTGGATTTTATTTTGTGCGATTCTATAGGTTAAATGGTCTTGGTGGGACTCGGTGCCAACCTCGATTTTTAGGGGTTTGCGGATGCAGTTTGGCCCAAAGCCTACATCGACCATATAGTTTGCGCCCTCCCAGTCAAGCAAGGTAATGCGGTGGGTTCGAGGGGTATCAATATCTTTATTATTGACCATTCGAGCGATCAGAATCCGCACCTTAAAGCCCAAGGCCTTTAAGGCTTCATAGATCAACTTATTATGCTCAAAGCAATAGCCACCAAGGTGTTGCGTGACTATTTTTTTGGCGATATCTTCAATTTCTAACGAAATTGGTCGCTTAAGCAGAACCGCCACACTGTTGAAAGAAAATGCCGCCAGGTGTTTTCTCTGGATTTCTTCAACCAAGGCTAAGGAGGGCTTAGTTTCAGTTACCTCTAAGCGCCTTAAATAGCCTTGGATATGTGTAGGTAAGCTCATTTCGTTTTTTGTTGGGTTAGGATTACAGTTCCTTCACCTCAATCTCAAAAGGATAGTTGTCCTTATCAAAATCAGGTTCTTTTATCTGGATAAACCATTGCTTGGTTTCAGGTTTCCAGCGGAAGCCTGCATCTTTAGCCAAATCTTTTTCCGCAAAGCTAACCTTGGCAATGATTTCTAAGGTAGTGGCTTGAGCGCTGATGGCAATTTTTTGCATGTCATAGTTTGCCAGTAGCTTAAGCATAGAAAGCACATCAGTCACGGCTCTATGGCTGAAGGGGTTCACAAACCCGTGGACGGCAGACAGGTAGATCAGGTTTTTTTGCTTAATATGTTTGGGATAGGGTACATCTTGCACTGTATCAATCCAAGGTTTATCAGGGAAGACCTCGGCATTGCGTTCGTAAAATTTAGTCATAAAACCCTTATCAAAGGGGGCATTGTGGGCCACAAAGTAGTCGGCTCGTTCACACATCCAGTCTAAATCTTTAAATAACCTACTGGTAGCGGGAACCCCAAAGGCCTGCAAGGTTTCTGTATCGATGCCTGTCAACTGGGCGATCTCTTTGCTAACTACCATGTCTTTTTTTTCTAAAATCATCTCAGAGAAAATTTTTACAGGGATTTTTTTTTCTACATCCCAAAGTACAGCGCCAATTTCGATCACAAAATCTACCTCACTATCCAGCCCTGTGGTTTCTACATCTATCCCTAATACAAACATATTTTTCTCTCTTTATTTCTAAGTCTTTAGTGTTTTAATCTTGATATTATCAGTCTAATGGTTAATTTTTCTAGTCAATTTTTCAGGTGGGCTTTAAGAAAGCTCAACTTCAAACCCCACACAGGGGTCAAGGGCGTGGATCACCACATCGATCATCTGGCGGGTGGCCTTTTCACTAACGTGAGTCTGCCCTAGCAAACACTGGGCAAGGATTCCCTTGGGGTGAAAATTCCAGTCTGTTGGCGCTATAATATTGTAGCTTTTCACTTTTTGCTCAACTAGCTCCACTTTATGGATCAGTTTGCCACGAGCGGCCTCGATCTGGCTCACACCCTGTGTGGCCAGCGCTCTCGGTTGTCCAAATAGATGGCTAGAGGCAGGTTGCTCTAAGTCTTTTTTGAGTTCGTTGCAACAAAGAGCCGTCTCCACTAAACGGGAAAGAAACCGCAAAAATAGACCATCCCCAAATTGTTCCTTCATATCTTTCATTAGGCGATGGCCCATCATTCTCGACATAGGTGTGGTTTCATAAATCTTCCCCGCCAAGGTGGGTTGTTGGGCGTATTCTTCGGCAGGCCTAAATTTAAGGTCTTCTTTAATTTCTTTTAAGGTCAGCCAGTTTAGGCCTGCAACCTTGCCTTGTCCCAATTGGCTATAGCCTAAACCTGAGAGGGCACGAATCATTTTTGCCCCTTCCACATCTGCCTTTTTAATCCAACCTAAAAGGTTGGTTGTAGGCAGAGAGAGCCACGAAATAGGAAGCAGCCCAAAAACTTGGGCCTCTAATATGGCTTCCAACTGGAGTAAGCTTTCTCTAGCGGCAGGTAAATCAGGCTCAAAACCCCTTTGGTGAAAGGCAAAGGCTAAGCCCTTAGGGTCGATGGCTTCACGGAATTGAGTCAGTAATTCTTGGACTTTTTCAATTTCTTCTGTGAAGGGCGGCTCGCCTAAGATGCGGGGCCAATCGTAAAGCAGGCGGAGTAGATGCTCGTAAAGAATTTCTGATTTCACCATTAGATTACGCAAGACCATGCTTTTATCTAAGGTGCTCAGGCCCAAGGCGCTTTCAAAAGCCGTTACAGCAGCGTAACTTTGGGCGGCTGAATTGGAGGCATAGAGTCTAGGAATCATGGTCAAGACCTCTTCTGTAGTCCGACCTTTTAAAATGCTGGTTAGTTGGTAGGGACGGGTAGAGCGCACAGTCAGCTTCGAGAGTAGGCCTGATTTAACCGCAACCTGTATCTTTAAAATTCCGTCAATTCCGTCAGCAATATCCAACTGCATTTTCATCCCTCAAGTGCGTTTAAATACTAATGATTAGCTTAAATGGTTTAAACAGCCTTGCAAAGTGCTACCTAGAAAAAAATTAGGTTAGTTGGGGCTTTTTACTGTGAGGTTTTATAGTAAGAACCATATTCGCCTTGAACCAAGTCATAGGGCTGATAGGCGAATAAGAAAAATTTAAAAGAGGCCATTTTTACAAAGCTATAAACAGGGGTGGCCGAAAGGCCTGCTACAAGGATGCGCAGAAATGGGTTTTCCATATAAAATAACGCCCCAGCAGGCACGATAGCCACAAAAAAGACTTCTAAAATTAACCTTAAACTAAAAAAGAGGTAGCTTTGGAAAAAGACCCTTTTATCGGTAAATAAAAGCAGAAACAGTAGGAACTTTTCTTGAAATGTCCCTTGGTTGATCACGGCTAATTTGCTGGAATAAGAAAGGCCAGCAAAGCCTAGAGGCAAGAAACTACCTATAAAAAAGCTTAAAGACACTAGGCTGACAAGGTGTGCATTGCTATTCAAACCGCCACCCCAAATTTGCGAGGCAAAGAAAAAGCTTACAGCCGACCAAAGTAAACCCAAAACAATGAGCAGGCTCAAGGCTATCGCGTCCCAAAGTAATTGGTCCCATTTTAAAGCTTTCAGGCTGGTAAACAAGCCAAAGGCTTCACGTTCAAGCCGATGCATGCGCCGCATGTCTGACGAGGGCCAGAGGCTAATGGCCTGCTTCATCAAAAATAACCCGATCAAAACGCCAAAGGTTCTAGGGTCGCTCAAAAGGCCGAAGAGTAGGTTGGGTAGCTCTAAAAATATATAATTTGCAAGCTTGGGTAATGCCGATTCGATGTCGCTGCTCAAGGCTGTCAGGCTTGGGATTTGAAGCTGGGAGCGGTCTACCTTAACAAATAATTTAATGGCTCGGTCTGCGACAAAAAGTAAAAAAACCAAGAGAAAAAAGGACTTGTATTTTAATAGGTCTTTTAGTGTGCCACCAGCGATGAGCCTCCAAAGTCGTTTCATGGGTTGCTTTCTTTTAACAGAGCTCTACTTTTTTCGGCTTTAAGTTTTTGCGCTCTACGTATGTGGCGCTCTATTCTGTTTTTTTTCCTTGTTTGGCGTTGCTCAGCAGCCAATAAACGCTTTATTTTTCTGGCTTCTAGCAGGCTTGCATCCACCAAAAGTTTTTTATTTGACTTTTTCTTAGGGGAAAGAACAGGGGAATGTTTTTTCACCGTGAGAGCTGGCAGGCTTGCATTGGGCTCCACTTTTATAGTCAGGCTTTTTTTATATCTTAGAGGTAGGTGTAAAGTTGCAGTGTGGTGTAGCTCGCTGAAATATCCGTTTGTATGGATCTCAAAATGGATTTCACCTGTTGTGGGGGTCCAAAGGTGTGTTGTGTAAAAATGGTGGATTACATTGGGTAAGCCAAAGCCTTTGGCATCTACCTTTACATAGGCTTTTTTGCCGTTATTATGCCAGATGATTCTACCCATTTTCCACTCAAAATTACTTTTGATTGTCAGTTGTTTGGTGGCTTTTCGCACTTTAATTTGGTGGTTATAACTACGAAAATAGGGCCTTCTGGTCATCACTGTGCCGACGATCAAAGTCAGGGCTATGGCAATGACCATCCCAAAGGTCATTTTTTTGGAAAAACTACCTTCAAAAAGCTTTTCGTCTTTGGTTTCTTCAGCTTTGATAATAAAGTAGTGCAGGGTCACAGCCGTTAGCCATAAAATACCTAAAGACCAAATGGTATCTTGCAGAAAGTGCCCCCCTTGCAGGATGCGGGCAGCGGAAATCATGATTCCATAGACCACCCCAAAACCACCGCCAAGGTAGGCGATCCATTTATTTTTACGGCGGAAGAAAAGCAGAATGGTGAATAGATAACCCATGGTGCAGTGGCCACAGGGAAAGGATTTACCCCGTCCAGGGGTGCCAGGTTCACAAACCTGTCTGTAATCCCAAAGACCATTAAACTCAATAGTTTGGGTTGGCCTTGGCCGCCCCCAGTAGTCTTTTAAAAGGCCATTTACTATAATGCCCCCACCGATGATGGCGGTTAAAAAGACCAATAAAAAATAGCGTCGGTAACTTCTAATCTGCTCAATAAAGTAACTTAGAAACCACCCCACTAGGCTAGCTAGGGTGAGGAAGATTCCAGGCAAGGTGCCCCATTCAAACAACCACAACCAAGGCTGCTTTTTTCCGTGCATCCAACCTAGATCAGCATCAAAAAAGAGGGCTGAAAATTTAGGGTCAAGGCGGAAGATATGAAAAATTAAGCTGACAAAAAACAGGGCTAAAATCAAGCTTGCTATGATGAGCCAGCCCTTTTTTTTGAGTGATTTACTAGTTAAATTTTCAGTTTGATTTACCAAAGCACCTTTCGAATAGTTATTGTTCTGTGAAATCTACCAAAGGCTTAATTTTATGTCTATCATTTGGTCTTAAAAGCCGTTTAGAGTAATTGTTTTACACTCTAAATTTGTAGCATTGATATTTTAAAGCGCTGGTACTGTAAAGTACTGAAAAATTAAAAGTGGATATTTTAGGCCCCAACCAAGCCCTACAGCCAAAGAAGGGGCACGGCGTGGAACATTAAAAGGTGGGCTCTGGCTTCAGCATGGAGTTATAAAATCACTCCCTAAGAGGACTTGATTTTTAAGATCTTTTTAGTGGAAAAAACAACTAAGCCTTTAACAAACGATGGTTCAGTAAAATAAAAAATGGAGAGTTACCAAGTGGGGGAAGCTATTGCCGGCCTAAACCCATAGCGACGGGGGAGGCTTAGGCCGACTACCTACCGAAGTAGGCTAATAACTTAATTTGAGTATAGAGGAAAAAATAACAAAAAGAAAGCCCGCAGATGGCTTAACCACGCCTTTTTTTGCATTTTTCAGGCAATTGGCTGAGGTTATTGGTGATCTGCCTCAATAAATTCTTTCATGTAGCTTCTGAGCATGGCTATGGCCTTTGTGCGTAGTTGACTAACCCTTGATTCGGTTAAGTCCAACACAGCGCCAATTTCTTTTAGGTTCAATTCTTCGTTGTAGTAAAGAGCCAAAACCATTTGCTCTTTTTCAGGCAGACGTTCCACAGCTTCACGGACAACATCTTGGGCTTCTTCCCCCATGATGGAAGTGAAGGGGTTTGCATCTTCATCTTTGGTCAGGGTTTCAGAAAAGTCTAGTCCGCTATCGTCACCTGAGTTTGCGCCAAGGCCTTCAATAGAAAGCATGGGAATGGGCTTGGCCTTTTCTAAAAACAGCACAAGCTCTTTGGGAGCAACTTCCAATTCCTTAGCCAATTGTTTGTCTGTTGGGTGGTCAATATCTTTCGCTCGTAAGCTTCTAAAGGCGGTTTCTAGCTTAGTTGCGCTTTCTCTTACCGACCTTGGAATCCAGTCTTTGCTGCGTAGGTCGTCTAGCATAGCGCCTCGGACACGAATTTCAGCATAGGTTTTAAACTTGACACCCTTATCTTTATCAAATTTATCAGCAGCTTCTAAAAGCCCAATCATACCTGATTGGATCAGGTCATCTCGGTCTACATTCGAAGGCATTCGTGAAGCTAAACGGTTGGCAATGTGCTTCACTATAGGAGCATATTCCAGAACCATTTGTTCTTTGCTGTTGGTTTGCTGTTTTGCGTAAGGATTTACCATAGTTAAAACTTCTTTTTAAAGAGCCCTACTCGGGTAAAAAATCCAACCTCTGCTTTCATTTCTTCGCCTGGATTGCGGTCAATATGCTGGGCAATAAGGCTAAAAGCCTTTGCTGTGGCCGAGGCGGGTGCCATTAAACTTAAAGGAGTTTGTGCACGTACAGCCTTAGTAAAATTTGGGTCGCGAGGGATAAAGCCTGTCAAAATTAAGGATACAGGTAAAAACTGGTCAAAAACCGTCTGCAATTTGGTGTGAACCCCTCGGGCCTCTTTCATACTTGTCACTTGGTTTACGATCAAATTAAAACGACTCACCTGGTACTTAGTCGCCATCACTTTCATCAGTGCATAGGCATCGGTCAGGGCTGTTGGCTCTGTGTTTGTTATCACACAAATTTCATCGGCAGCAGCGTTAAATCGCAATACAGAAGAGGCAATGCCTGCACCTGTATCAATTAGAATATAGTCATAGTTTTCTTGCAGGCTACTCAGTTCATTGATTAAGCCCATCTGTTGGTCTGAATCTAATTCACTCATTTCACTAACACCACTGGCAGCAGGTAGAATGTGCATGCCTAAAGGGCCAACCTGTAGCACCTCTTCAATGGTTCTATTGCCCATTAAAACGTCTTCAATAGTATAGGTAGGTGTCAGGTTTAATAAGATATCGATATTGGCTAAACCAAAATCAGCATCGATCAACAATACCTTCTTGCCCATCTTAGAAAATTGTACGGCCAGATTTACCACAATGTTGGTTTTGCCGACACCACCCTTTCCGCTGGTAAAACTCAAACTACGAACCTTGCCCGATAGTTTTTTGAGCCCGTCACTGGGTTTATTAAATTGTTCTCTAAGGCCTTGAGCCTGATCTCGGATCATTATTTCGTTCTTATAATTAAGCGTTGGTCTTATCTTCATCCAGTTCGCCAGATATATTTAGTAGTAAATCTACTAAACGCTCACGGCCAGCTGTTTCGATGTCTTCTGGAACATTTTGCCCAGTAGTTAAGTAAGCCAAGGGCAACTTAAACCGAATTGAATGGTTGAAGATGGACCCGTAACTGGTTGATTCATCAAGCTTGGTAAAGATTACACCGCTCAAGGGCACAATGGCAAACCTCTTACTCATTTCCATAAGGTCTTCGTCCTTTGTAGTAGAACTTAAAACCAAGAGGTTGGTAAAGTCAGAATGTCCTTCCATTAGATCTTTTAATTCTTTCAGTTGGATGGCATCCCTCTGGCTGCGGCCTGCTGTGTCGATGAGGATCAAATCCATGTCTTTATAAGACTCTAAAACAGCTTCTAACTCTTGGTGATCATGCACCACCTTACAGGGAACTTTAATGATCTTTGCGTATTCTTTTAGCTGGGCTACGGCGGCAATTCTATAGGTATCAACGGTAACTAGGCCAATTTTAGCATCGGGGTTTTTTAGTTTTTCCCCTGCCGCTATTTTAGCTAATGTCGTCGTTTTACCCACACCCGTCGCACCGACGAGAGAAATGATCTTGGGGCCATGTTCTGCTTTTTTTGTTGGCTCTTCCATCAGGTTAATCACCTGCATAAACATACGAGCTAAGTAGACTTTCACATAGGCAAAATTATTCAACTCTGCTTTGGGGACCTTTTTATTCACCTCTTCACAAAGTTTTTTGGCAAATTTTTCCTCGACTCCGTTGAAACAAAGTTGCTGGTAAAGGGCAGTCAAATTTTCATGGAGGTTCAGTTCTTTAATGTCACCTGTTTGGGAAACAAGGTCACTAACCATGTGCTTTAACTCGTTAAGCTCATAGCGTAAATGGGTAACATTAGCTTCATCATTCACATCCCTGCGAACCCCTTTTCTAAGGTCAT
>JASJGK010000054.1:0-24914 GCA_033791585.1 SAR324 cluster bacterium
GGCCGCACCCAAGGCCAAAGCAACTCTAGGGGCTAAATCCCAACCGTAAGAAGAATGGCAGAAAATCACTGTGTCTGCCCCTTCCGCCTCTACGGCTTGGAGCAGCAAGGACTTATGCAAGCTGGGGTTGTAATCTCCTGCGTCAGAATAATATAACTTCCCTGCAAAGGCAGGCTGGGTGTCTGCTGGGCCTGTGTAAAAGCCTGCGACATCAGCGCAGCCTAGTTCTTTGGCAAAGGCTAAAGCTTCATAAGAACCTTCAACCAGTTTTCCTTCTCTTGATTCAAAAACAATAATGGCTTTCATGGTTTCTCCTATGATAATACAGCGGTTTTTGCCTTCAACTCGGCAATGAGCTTGTCGGCAATATCATTTACATCCCCTTCTAAATAGAGGGCCTGCCCCTTTTTAGCTGGAGGGTGGAGATTTTTAACGGTCAAGACATTTTCAACGGCCGCAAGGCTAGCCACTTCCATCTTATCCACAGGCTTCTTTTTGGCCTTCATAATATTAGGCAGAGTAGGGTATCTAGGTTTGTTTAGTCCCAGTTGGCAGGTAAGCAGAGCTGGTAACTTCACCTTGACTAGGCCCTTGATGCCGCCTTCTAGCTCTCGTTTTACCGCAACTTCATCACCGCTAAGCTCAAAGCTTACAATGGTGCTCACAGAATCAATCCCTAACATTTCAGCAAGCAGAATCCCCACTTGGGCGGAACCTCTATCTTGGGACTGCATGCCTGTGAAGATCAAATCAAAGTTTTCTTCACTTACAGCAGATTTTAAAAGACTGGCAACCTGAAATGAATCTTTGGTCTGGCTCTCGTTATCTACGATGTGAATCGCTCGGTCGCAACCCATGGCCAAGGCTTTTTTGATGGCTTCGCTGGCTCGGTCGGCACCTAGACAGGCAACCACTAATTCAGAGCCTTCATTTTTTTCTTTGGTTTGCACAGCCTGCTCAATGGCATACTCGTCATATTCATTAATGCGAAAAGCTAAATCTGTTTCTTCAATGGTCACTCCATCACCAGAAACTTTAAATTTAGATTCCATGTCAGGAACCTGTTTGATGCATACTAAAATTTTCATGCTTCCTCCTTGGTTAAGCGCTGGATCAAGATCTCGCTTAGGTCTTGTGCCTGTAATGATTCTTCTAAGTTCGCACCCTTAATGCCATCTTCAAACATGGTCAAGCAAAAGGGGCAATTGGAAATTAAGACTTCGGCCCCTGTATCGGCGGCCATGTTTGCTCTTTTTTGGTTAATGCGTGTGCCTAATTTTTCTTCAGCCATAATGCGTCCACCGCCACCACCGCAGCAGAGTGAGCTTTCATGGCTGGCTTTCATTTCTTTTGTCTCAATACCAGCTTCAGATAAAATTGAGCGTGCACCATCATACTCACCGTTGTAGCGGCCTAAGTAACATGAATCATGGTAGGTCGCATTTAAACCCTCACGATTTATCTTTAAACTTCCTGATTGGAGCAGTTTATTTAAGTAAGTGGCGTAATGTTCCACTTCGATCTCTAGACCTAAATCAGGGTAACTTTTAGAGATGGTATCATAGCAATGGGGGCAGGTAGTAACCACCTTTTTAGCACCGGTATTTTGGATCGCTTCAATATTTTCTGTAGCTAGGGTTTGGTAGAGGTACTCGTTGCCCATCTTGCGAGCTGGCTCGCCGCAGCACTTTTCTTTTTTGTCTAAAATCGCCACCTTCACACCAGCAGCATGGCAAAGGGTAATGAAGTTTTTTGCCACCTTTTGGTTGCGGGCATCAAAGGACCCGTAACAACCAGCAAAGTAGAGGATATCCGCATCAGCAGGGGCGGAAAGTTTTGATTGCAGGTCTTTCGCCCAATCACCACGAGAGGCAAAGGGGCTGCCCAAGGGGTTAAAATTCACTTCCATTTGGTCCATAGCCTGGGCCACTTCTTCACCGGGGAACTCCCCTTCCATGAGCACTAAATGCCGCCTCATTTCTACGATTTTAGGCACATGTTCAATTTCTGCAGGGCAAATGCTTTGGCAAGCAAGGCAGGTTGTGCATGACCAAATTGCATCTTTGCCTAGGCTATCGATAATATTGCCATGTGGGTTTTCTAAGGCTTGGGTTTGGATGCCCTGAATTATTTTCATTGGGCTTAGGGGCTTTTCGGTGTTCCAAGCGGGGCACAGGTCTTGGCAGCGCATGCAACTCAAACAGCTTTCAGAATCCAAGACATCTTTCCAAGTAAAGTCGGCCAAGGTTGCGGCTCCAAAGGTTTCTTTTGATTCATCTTCTAAGTCAATGGCAACCAGCTTGCCCTTTGGGCCTAAGTCCGCATTGAAGATATTAATTGGCACTAAGATAAGGTGCTTTAATTTTGTATGGGGGATCATCATAAAAAATCCCATGACCAAAGTCATGTGCAACCACCAAGTGTTTACATGGAGTTCCCGCAGAGTCGCCTCACCGTAAGGGTAGAAAATCTCAGCAATCCAAAGGCCAAAGGGCGAGAAGGAGGCCAGGTCAGGGTTTTGCTTTAATTCGGTAACAGCAATGCGAAAGCCTTCAATCAAATAACCAGTGCCTAAAATCAAAAAGAGCAGGGTTAAGGCTGCAAGGTCGCCTGCTGTGCTAGGTAGCCCTTTCGGCGGTGCGATGTAACGGCGTACAGCAAGACCCAAAACCATTAAAATAGCTAGTGCACCTGCAATGTCTAAAGCAATAGAATAGATCTTGTAAAAGGTGCCCTTTAAAAAGGTAATGCCAAATAAAGGATCGAGGATATCAGCTTGGATAAAGATCAAACCCGTGCCGATGGTCAACACAACAAAGCCCCACATAAACATACTATGTAGCCCGCCCATGGTTTTTTTCATGCGGACTTTGGTTTGGAACAGTACCTGTTTCGCCGTATAAAAGGCCCGAAATAAGAGGCGGTTGTCTCGGTCGAGGGGTGCCTTTCCTAACTTTAAAAGTTTTAAATGGTCATATATGCCCTTGGCCAAATAGGTAAGGGAAAGTGTCGCCATAATGTACATTGGGATGATAGCGCTGGCCCCAATATTCCAATAAATCTCTCTTGTAGCTTCCATAGTCTTATTTTAGTAGTTCTCTTGCGATGATAATCCGTTGCACCTCGCTGGTGCCTTCGTAAATTTCTGTAATTTTAGCGTCTCGGTAAAGCCTTTCTAGGGGTAAATCGGCCATATAACCGTATCCCCCATGAATTTGTAAGGCTTCATTGGCGCAAAAATTGGCAGTCTCACTGGCTTTGTTTTTTGCCTGAGCAGCTAATAAAACAATATCCTGTTTTAATCCCTTTTGCCAACCAGCTTTATAGGTCAGTAGTTTAGAGCATTCTAATTCCGTTGCCATGTCAGCCAATTTAAATTGAATCGCCTGAAACTTGGATATATGGCGACCAAATTGTTTTCTCGTTTGGGCATATTCTAAAGCCAGATCAAAGGCCGCCCCTGCGATGCCTAAGGATTGGGCTGCAATGCCAATGCGGCCACCATTTAAAGTGTTCATGGCAATATGAAAGCCTTCATTTTCAGCACCTAATAAATTCTCTTTTGGCACTTTAACCCCCTCTAGGCTGAAGGCTGAGGTGTAACTGCCACGGATGCCCATCTTGTTTTCATTTTTAAGGAGCACCACGCCTTCGCTTTGCAAATCCACGATGAAGGCTGAAAATTGTCGGTCTGGCTCAGGTCCGCAATTGTGGGCGATCACTATGCCTAGGCCTAAAAATCCACCATTGGTGATGAAAATTTTACTGCCTTCCAGCTCATAATGGTCATCTCTTTCATGGAAGCAGGTTTCAAGTCCCCCTGGGTCACTGCCAGCATTTGGTTCTGTTAGTAGAAAGCAACCAATTTTTTCGCCGCTTGCAAGGAGGGGTAAAAACTTCTTTTTCTGGGCCTCGGTTCCGTACTTTATAATGGGATCACTGCATAGAGAGCTATGAGCACTGATTAAAACACCTGTGGAGGCGCAAGCCTTTGAGATCTCTTCGACAATCAAAACATAAGATAAAAAATCCATTCCAGCCCCGCCATACTCCTCAGGGATGTAGCTCCCAAGAAAGCCTAATTCTTTGAGCTGGCTTATGATCTCAGGGTGGATCTCATGATTGAGGTCGTTAGCTGCGGCCCTAGGCGCAATCTCAGCCTTGGCAAAATCGATCACTGCTTCTTTTAAAACCCTATGGTCTTCTGAAAAATTAAAATCCATAATTTACTTCCTGTCATACTAAAGTTGGTGAGCAATTTTTTAAGTTCGTTCTAGTAACATAGCCACGGCCTCACCGCCACCGATACAAAGGGTAGCAATACCATATTTTACATTGCTACGTTTTAATTCTAGAGCTAAATGTAGGGCTAGCCGCCCACCACTGGCACCGACAGGGTGGCCTAACGAAACGGCCCCACCATCAATGTTTACTTTTGATAAATCCAAATCCAGCTCTTTTGCAACCATCAAGGGCACGGCGGCAAAGGCCTCATTGATTTCCCAAACGCCAATGTCACTAATTTTTAAGCCTGTTTTTTCAAGCAGGTTTTTTATTGCGCCAATTGGGGCTAAAGAAAATTCATTAGGGTCTTGTGAGTGCTGGCTGTAAGCCAATATTTTAGCCTCAGTAGTCAAGCCATGTTTTTGCACAGCTTCAGCACTGGCAACCAAACAGACAGCAGCTCCGTCATTAATGCTACTTGCGTTGGCGGCAGTTATAGTCCCTGTTTTTGAGAAGGCGGGCCGCAAGTTGGGGATCTTTTCAAAGTTCACTTTTGTCGGCTCTTCATCTTTACTATGGGTAATTTCCTTGCCCCTGTGGGTTTCTGTGATGGGGCAAATTTCCTCTTCAAATAGGCCTGCGATTTCAGCGGCTTTTGCTCTTTGGTAACTGGTGATTGCGTATTGGTCTTGGGCCTCGCGGGTGATGGATTTTTCGCTAATTCTATCTTCAGTTAGTTCACCCATGTGGCGGCCTGTATAGGGGTCAAGAAGCGCGTCGCCTAATATAAGGTCTACAGCTTCCACGTTACCCAAGGCCTTGCCCCAACGCATATTGGCCATTGTAAAGGGAGCATTACTCATGGATTCCATGCCGCCTGCGTAGATTAAATTTGCTTCGCCTAATTTAATCTGGTCTGCCGCCAGCATGATAGCCTTTAAGCCAGAACCACAGACCTTATTGATAGTCATAGCACGGGTTCCATCGCTTAGGTCAGCTTGCCTTAGGGCTTGCCTGGCAGGGGCTTGCCCCGTGCCTCCTTGGATAACCTGGCCTAAAATAACTTCGTCAATGTCGGTGGCTTGGAGATTATTTTTTACCTGTAAGGCTTTTATAATCTGGGCTGCTAGCGCTGGGGCAGTTAAGTTTTTTAAAGCCCCACCAAAGGCCCCAAAGGGGCTTCTAAGGCCGTTACAAAGATAGATTTCTTGGGTCATTTTATTCCACTTTTGAACCCATAATAGGGTTTTATTTTTATCATAGCTCAGCTTTTTGAAAGAAACAATCAACCATCTTTTGACAAGTTCTTTTTAGTCATGTTAGCTTAAGGTTACCATCACGTAAAGGTTAAGTTTTGAAGATAGAGATAAGAGAGCCAATAAAAATTGGCAAATTAGCAAAAAGTTTAGGAATTACAACTAGAACCATTCGCTATTATGAAGAGATCGGCTTGATGCCTCCACCTGAAAGGCAGGATGGAGGCGGGCGAATCTATAATTCCGAAGAGGTGTTAAGGTTGAAGTTTATCCTAAAATTAAAGGAATTGGGTTTAAGCTTAGACGAAGGTAAAGAGTTGGCAGAAATCTATGAAACCGAAAGCCAGCCTGTAAAATTAATGCCTAGACTCTTAGAAATGCTGGATGGGCACATCTTAAAAATTGATGAAAAACTAAGCAGTATTATGGATTTGCGCAAAGAAGTGACCCAGTACAGAGCCAAAATTGTTGAAAAAATGAATGTCATTTGATTTAATAAAATCCATGACTGGCAACTTTAAAAAATTTTAGTTAATATAAAATGAGCTTTTTCTTAAAGGAGAAACATGAGCCAAAAGAACAAGGAGTTTTCCACAGAAATCGAAGTCCGCTTTGCTGATATCGATGCCTATGGACATGTAAACAACGCCAAATACTTTACTTTTTTAGAGACGGCCCGAACCAAGATTTTTATGGGCAACTTTGTAGACTTTATGAAAGAAAATCTACTCTTTATCGTGGTGAAGGCGGAATGTAGTTTTAAACTCCCTATTAAATTAGGTGACGACCTTAGAGTGAAGTTATGGATCAATAACATTGGCAAAACCTCTTTTGATATTGATTACATGCTAGAAAACTTTGAGGGCAGGCTTTACGCAACGGCCAAGACCACCATGGTTACTTATGATGACCTAAAAAAGACACCTACCTTACTGCCAGAAGAATTTATTAAAATGGTGAGTTAGATACAGGTAAAAAAGAATTTTTAAAATAGTTGACGCTGACGTTAACTTAATTTATTGTTAAAAATAAAAACCTTTTAAAACGGGAAGAAAATGAAATCGATTGAAAAAGCTGCTGTCTTAGGCGCTGGAGTTATGGGCGCTACCATTGCTGCTCACCTTGCTAATGCAGGGGTGGAAGTTTTACTTTTGGATATCCTGCCAAAGGATGCACCAGAACTAGGGGCAAAAGACGCACACAACCGGAGTTCAATTGCGGCAAATGGACTGAAGGCTCTAGCCAAACTAAAGCCAGCACCCTTTTACCTAAAAGATTATGCTTCCCGAATATCAGTAGGCAATTTAACCGACGACCTAGAAAAGCTTAAAACCTGTGATTGGATTGTTGAGGTTGTTATTGAGCGCATGGATATTAAGCTTTCACTATTAGAAAAGCTTGCCCCAAACATCAACAAGGATGCAATCCTTAGCACCAACACCAGTGGGCTTTCTGTAACAGAGATGTCTAAGGCCCTGCCTGACGACTTAAAAAAGCGTTTTTTGGTGACGCACTTTTTTAATCCCCCTCGCTACATGCGTTTGATGGAGATTGTGCCTACCCCTGACACCGACCCCGCTATAGTTGAATTTATGGCTGACTTTACCTCTAATAGGTTAGGTAAGGGTGTGGTTTTTGCGAAGGATACCCCCAATTTTGTGGCTAACAGGATTGGTGTTTATTCGATCTACAAGGGTATGGAGCACATGGCCAAAATGGGTTTGACTGTAGAAGAGGTGGATGCTATTTCAGGCCCTGCCACGGCTCGACCGAAGTCGGCAGCCTTTAGAACCAGTGACTTGGTTGGCCTTGACACTATGGTCCATGTGGCTAACAACTCTTATGAAAATCTGCCTAATGATGAAGAGAGAGAAGTCTTTAAGGTTCCTGAATATTTAACCAAAATGGTTGAAAATGGCCAGCTGGGTAATAAATCAGGCAGTGGCTTTTACAAAAAAGGTAGAGATGCGCAAGGCAATCGAACCATTACCTATTTTGACTATGTCAGTGGGGAATACAAAGACCTAGAAAAGCCAAGATTTAAGTCCATCGGCAATGCCCGTATGGAAGATAACCCCCGAAAAAGACTCAAAAAACTATTCGAAATTGACGATAAGGCCAGCCAGTTCGCTTGGGCCGCTTTACGGGATATTTTGCTCTATACCTTTAGGCGCATCCCTGAAATTGCCGACGACATTGTGAATATTGATAACGGCATGCGCTGGGGTTTTAATTGGGACCTAGGCCCCTTTGAAATGTTCGATGCCTTGGGCGTGAAATGGTTCTGCGAAAAAGCCAAAGCTGAAGGTGTTACCCTGCCTGAAGGATTAGAAAAAATTGAATCTTTTTACAGGTTTAACGATGGCGTCAAAGAATACTACGATATTCTAGCCGGTAAATACGTCCCAATTAAATTGGGTGAGAAGGAAATCAACCTAGAGATCATCAAAAAAGCAGGTGGGGTTGTTGACCAAACTGGCAACTGTTCCCTCGTTGATTTAGGCGATGGGGTTTTTGGTTTTGAGTTCCACTCGAAAATGAATTCTATCTCTGGTGATATCTTAGGCAAGGCCATCCAAGCCGTTCGCTATGCGGAAAAAGAAGGTGTTGGTCTGGTTATAGGCAACCAAGGAGTCAACTTCACTGTTGGTGCTAACTTGGCCCTTTTGACAATGGCAATAGCCGAAGGCGATTGGGACGATATTGGTATGATGATCCGTCAATTTCAAAATGCTACCATGGCTATGAAGCTGGCCAAGGTGCCTGTTGTAGTCGCCCCCTTCCACATGACTTTAGGTGGTGGGTGTGAATTTTCTCTGCACGGGGCTGCCATCAATGCCTACTCTGAAACCTACATGGGTTTAGTTGAAATTGGTGTGGGCCTGCTGCCTGCTGGCGGTGGAACCAAGGAGATGTGTCTTAGAGCTGTGGCCCAAGCGGCCCAGTTTGGCACGGACCCCACCCCTTACATCTTTAAGTATTTCCAACAAATTGGCATGGCTACTGTGTCTATGGGTGCCGATGAACTGTTTGATATGGGCTACATGAGGCATGGTGACTCTGTTACTTTCAACTTAGCCAACCTAATAGGTGATGCAAAAAAGAAGGTCTTGGGTCTTGCGACCAATTTTAGGCCACAGCACAAACAAATGGCTATCCCCGCCCCTGGGCGCTCCATTGCAGCTTCCATTCAATCTTCTTTGTGGAATATGGCCCAAGGCGGCTTTGCCACAGAATATGAGTTTGAATTGGGCAAATCCATCGCCCATGTGATCACTGGTGGTGATGTTCCAGCTGGAACCCTGATTAGCGAAGACTATTTATTAGATCTAGAGTTAGAAGGCTTTTTACGACTTTGCGGAAATAAAAAGACCTATGAAAGAATCCAACATACATTAAAAACTGGCAAACCACTTAGAAACTAGGAGTAGAGTATGAATGATGCAGTAATTCTTTCAGCGGTTCGTACCCCTGGAGGCAAAGCCAAAAAAGGCAATTTAAAGAATATTCGCCCCGATGATCTGGCAGCAATCGCCATGAAAGGTGCATTAGAAAAAGCAGGCTTAGACGGCGCTTTAGTTGAAGATGTGATCTTAGGTTGCGCCTTCCCCGAAGGCGAGCAAGGCATGAATATTGGCCGTATTGCAGCTATGAGAGCTGGGATGCCCCAGACAGTACCTGGCATGACAGTAAACAGATTTTGTTCCTCAGGCTTGCAGACTATCGCAATGGCGGCGGATTCAGTAAAGGCTGGTAGCCTTGATTGTTTGATTGCAGGCGGTGTGGAGTCCATGAGCTTAGTGCCCATGGGTGGCAACAAGTATTCAGTAAACCCCAGCTTGATGGATTCATGGCCTGAATCCTTCGCTGGCATGGGTATTACGGCCGAGTTAGTAGCAGATAAGTATAACATTAGCCGTGCGGACATGGACCAATTTGCCACAGAATCCCACCAAAAGGCAGCCAAGGCCACAGAATCTGGTGCTTTTAAAGATGAGATCATCCCTGTGGAGATTGAGCACACTACCTTCAAGGGTGCTAAGGCTATCAAGACCACAGAAATGATTGACTATGATGATGGAATCCGAGGTGATACCTCTGTAGAAGGCCTAGGCAAATTAAGGCCAGTCTTCAGGGTTGGTGGTTCTGTTACAGCTGGAAACTCGTCCCAAACTACAGATGGCGCGGCAGCGGCAGTAATTACGAGCGATGTTTTTGCCAAGGAACATGGCCTAAAACCCATTGCTAAGTTTAGGTCTTTCGCTGTGAAGGGTTGCGCCCCTGAGATTATGGGTGTTGGCCCCATCTGGGCTATCCCCGCAGCTTTGAAAAAAGCTGGTTTAACCTTAGCTGATATTGGTTTGATTGAATTAAATGAAGCTTTCGCAGCCCAATCTTTGGCTGTAATTCGGGAGCTAAAACTAAATACTGAAATCATTAATGTCAACGGCGGAGCCATTGCTTTGGGTCACCCCCTCGGTTGTTCTGGTGCCAAGTTGACGGCGACTTTGCTGAGTGAAATGCAAAAGCGTGGGACTCAGTTTGGGTTAGTGAGTATGTGTATTGGTGGAGGCATGGGTGCCGCTGGAATCATTGAGCTTGTATAGGAGATATCATGAGCGATTTAATGAAAGGAAGTGAGTACCTTGTTAAGGCCGCAGATGCTGCTGATATTTTCACCCCAGAAGATTTTGACGAGGAACAACGCCAAATGCGGGACACCACCAAGGAATTGGTGGATAACGAAATCCTGCCTAAAATTGAAGAGATTGATAGCCCTAATTTTGCGCTATCCCAGGAAATTTTAACTCAGTGCGGCGAGTTGGGTCTTTTGATGACCGATGCCCCTGAAGAATATGGTGGCTTAGCCTTAGATAAGGTTACCTCGATGTTGATTGCCGAAGAAATTGCCCATACAGGCTCTTTTTCTGTGACCTTCACAGCCCACACAGGTATTGGGACCCTGCCCTTGGTTTATTACGGAACCCACGAGCAAAAAGAAAAGTACCTTGAAAAACTTATTACTGGCGAATGGCCTGCTGCCTACTGTTTGACTGAGCCAGGCAGTGGATCAGATGCCATAGGCGTGGCTTCAACAGCGGTCTTGAGCGACGATAAAACCCATTATATTTTAAATGGCACAAAGCAGTTTATTACCAATGGTAGTTTTGCCAAACTTTTCACCATCTTTGTGAAAATTGATAAAGAGCACTTTACGGCTTTCTTGGTGGAAAAAGACTTCGAAGGCGTTTCCATTGGGGCAGAGGAAAAGAAATTAGGTATTAAGGGCTCTTCAACAACTCAAGTGATCATGGATAATGTGAAGGTGCCAGTTGGGAATTTATTGGGCGAAATTGGCAAGGGCCACCACATTGCTTTTAACGTACTCAATGTGGGCCGTTTAAAGCTGGGTGTTTGTGTTAATGGCGCGGCCAAGGAAGTTTTAAAGCAGACTATCCCCTACTCCAAAGAACGAAAGCAGTTTGGTTTACCCATCTCAAAATTTGGGGCCATTAAAGAAAAATATGCCGACAGAGTGGCCGATCTTTATGCCGCTGAATCTTTATCTTACCGCATTGCAGGGGATATGGACCGTGCTATTGAGCCTTTGGATAAATCAGCTGACGACTATTATGAAACCATGCTCCAACATGTGGCAGACTATGCCGCAGAATGCGCCATTGCTAAGGTTTACTGTTCTGATTCATTGCGAGAAATGACAGATGAGTCTGTGCAGATTTTTGGTGGCTACGGCTTTACCCAAGAATATCCTGCCGAGCGCTTCTACCGTGATGAGCGAATTAACCGCATTTTTGAAGGGACCAACGAGATCAATCGTCTCTTGATTCCCGATGGCATCTTAAAAAAGGCCATGAAGGGGCAGTTACCCTTGCAGGCTGAGGCTATGAAAGCAATTGAGGCACTTATGTCGCCTAGTTTTGATATGCCCGGCGAAGAGCTTTATGCCACTGAAAAGAAGGTGATTGCAAATGCCAAGCAGATCTTTTTGGTGGTTTCAGGTGCTGCTGTGCAAAAATTTATGATGGACCTGGCCAAACAGCAGGAATTATTGCTGGCCATTGCCGATGTTGCCATCCAGATTTATGCACTAGAGTCAGCTGTTCTTAGAGCTGAAAAGAACCACGGTAAATCCAGTGAAAACAAGCAGCAACTTTTTGATGCTTTAGTTACTGTGATTACCTTTAACAGCTTAGAAAGAATCTCTACCGCTGCCAAGCGCGGGGCTTTCTTTGCCGAAGAGGGTGACACCTTAACCATGCTTTTAAGTGGAATCAGGCGCTATAGCAAATATGATGCTACTGGTTTACTGGCTGCAAAACAGTTTATTGCAGCTGCGACCTTAGAGGCTGAGAAGTACCCACTATAGTTTTTTTTAGGGGAGGCAAATGCCTGTAAAAATAAAGATCCACAAAATTCCCACCCCTTACGTGGTGGGGCCTGTGGATATCTTTGAGTTGGAAACGGGGGGTAAAAAAATCCTTGTGGATACTGGCCCCCAAACCAAAGAAGCGACAGAATACTTAAAAAAAAATATCGACCTTAAAAACCTTGATTATTTGTTAGTAACCCACTGCCACCCCGACCACTATGGTCTTGCTCGTTATATAGAGGAACAAAGCAAAGCGACCCTCGTTTTTTGTAAAAATGATGCTCTACTCTTTGAACTATTTGAAGAGCGCATGGATTTTTTATATGAGGCTCTGCTCGGGCTAGGCTTCCCCTTAAAACTCATGGACTTTTACAAGGGTTTGCTCCCTCGTTTTCAGGGAGATGTTCCCTTTGTAAACTCCCATGCAACCTTAGAAGATGTGAGTCAGGTCCTTGAAAAATTAGGGATCACTTGGTTTGGTTGCCCTGGTCATTCACAATCAGATATTGTTTTTAAATTTGATGATAAGGCCATCACGGGCGACTGTCTTTTACGTGACATATTCCCGGCCCCGCTTCTAGATATGGATGTAAATTTTGGGGGGCGCTTTAAAAATTACCAGGCCTTTTGTGAGTCTATCCCCAAGTTGATGTCTTTAAAAGACAGGACTATTATCCCTAGCCACAATGATTATATTGAATCTGTTGAATCCCAGTTGGTCTATCTTCACAATAAAATTAAAAGCAGGTCAAAACGCATAGCCCCTTTGGTAAAAAAAGGCTTGAATGGCTATGAAATTTTAAATGAGCTTTTTCCAAACTTAGATAAACAACATTTTAAGCTTTACATTAAAGCCAGTGAATTGTGTTTTTTTGAAGATTACGTAAAGGAACCTGAGCTGTTAGAAAACCAGCTTCGGGCATTTGGGATAGAGGTCTAGGGTTTTACTGTTTCTGCTGTCATTTCCCGCTTATTACAGGCACCAATCGAGCCTGCTGCACAAATATCACCATCGATCCAACGAGCGCCACTTAAGTCTGCACCTGTAAAGTTAGCACTGTCAATTTTTGCCTCATAAAGTAAAGCACCGTTCAGCTTTGCATTTGAAAAGTTAGCGCCTCGTAAATCCGCTTGGTACATAACCGTATTCGTTAGGTTTGCACCTCGTAAATCAGCATTTTTGAAATTACCTCGGTAGACCATAGCCTTTTCAAGGTCAGACCCACGTAAATCCGCTTGGGAAAGATTTACCGCTTCCATCTGGGCTTGCACAAAGGTCGATTGCATCAAAATAGCCCCACTGAAATTTGTACGATCAAGGGTTGCTTGGTCAAAGTTAGACTCTGAGGAATTACTATTGCTCAATATAGCTTTGGTGAGGTCTGCCTTAGTGAATTTGCAATGGCTCAAGTTGGCATCCCTTAAAGAAGCTTGGGTTAAGTCAGCCTCTTCAAAATCGGAATGTACAAAGTTAGAACCTGTTAAGGTCGCTCTGAAAAAGAGGGCCTTGGTAAAAATTCCCCTAGGCGCTTGAGAACGAGATAAAAAAACACCAGTATAGTCGCAACCGTAGCATCTTACATCGGGGGTAAGGGCTGGGGGTTCTGGGGTTGGTTCCTCTGCAAAGCCTATATAGCTGGGCAAATACAGGAAGAGTATTAAGAGGGATAGAAAGTATTTCATCGTGGTAGGTAAGGTCACCAATTTTATTTTATTAAGTCCAAGGCTAAGGCAAATGCATTTGCTGTTCCTTCCCCTCTAAAAAAAGGAACAATTTGCCTTATCTTTATTTAATAATAAAACTTTGTTTGTAAAGCTGAATGTTATTCACCTTATCCTTGGCACCAAAGGTAACTTCATATTTACCTGGCCTTGGAAAACGCAAAGGCTCGCCATATTCTTTGGGGCTATTTTTACCGAGCCTGTAAGTAAGTTTCTCTAGACCTGATTCTTTGTCGGTTGAAACCACAAAAAGAATCGCATTTCTAGGGTAGACATTCAGGCCATTTTCTTGGCCCAAGCTGGACTGGCCAAACTGGGTTGAGATGCTTGGTGGGGTATTGTCTACTTCAATATAGATTTTTTTAGCCTTTTCCGTGTTACCTACACGGTCGGTAGCATAAAATTCAATGGTGTGTTTGCCCTCTTCAGGCACTGTGAAGCTTCTTTTATAAGGGGTGTCGACCCCTGCATCAATTTTATAGCTTATGCCTTCAACGCCACTACCTGTGTCATCTGCACTAAGCTTGACCTTGGTTTTTCTAGAAATAAAACTCATTTTTCCTTGGCGGAAAATGGGGCCAAACATAGAGAAATTGGTTTGGGGCTTGGAAGCATCTTTGATCAAAGAAAGGTTTTTTACCTTGGACTCGTTTTTAACCTTGTCTAAGGCGTAAAAACTAACCTTCGATTTGGTTTGATTCGGTAAGGTTACAGGGGTGCTATAGTTTTGGTATTTTTTACCAAATTTATATTTGGTAGAGCTTACCCCAGCCTTGCCGTCTGTGGTATCAAGAGTCAATTTACTACTTGGAGCCATAAAGATTCTATCTCCCCGCCTATAGCTTGCGCCTTCTGAGCCAGCGGTAACTTTAGGGGGGCTACGGTCCAAGAAAAAGCTTTTGCTTTGCCTTGTTTCTTTGTTGCCCACCTTGTCTGTTGCTGAGTAGGTAATGGTGTAGTCACCTTGCTTTAAGTTCGAGATGTTAATGGGGCCATGGTAAATTCCCTTTTTGTTTGTGGGGCCAGAAATTTTATAGCTGATGTAACTGGTGCCAGCCATGTTGTCTTTAGAGGTTAAAACAATCTTGGTGTTTTTTGAGTAGACTCCATCCCCTTCTGGCCCTTTTGCTCTGTAGCTAGAGGTAGGTGGGGTTAAATCAATTCCAAAGATGTAGCTCTTGGGCTTTGCTTTGTTACCTACATTATCAACGGCATAGTGACTCAATTGGTATCTGCCTTCTAGGCTGAAATCCAATGCCGTGGTGTAGGGGGTCATTGCGCCTTTATCCTGGGAATAAAACACAGCCTGAACACCTGACTTTGTGCCCGATTGGTCGGCAGCTTTAATTTTGAGTTGCGTAGGTTTGCCAAAAACGACTCGTCCTTTAATAGTTACCTTTTTAACCTTTGAAGGCGAGATCCAAGTTCTTGGTGGGCTAGCATCCACATGGATTACATGAACTTGGTCGTCATTCATTTTTTTCTTTTTATGGTCCCAATAGTGCTCGTTAGGGTGGATAATCGTGTGGGTTCCTTCCCCATCTTTGATGACCAAAGGGTACACCTTTTTTTGTCCCTTTTGCCTAGCTTTTAAGGTCTTTAGCGTTTCAAGGGCGCGGTATGGCCCCTCGGGGCTTTCAGCAACAAAAAGGTAAAGGGGCTTTCTTGCTGGTATGTAAACCCTATTGTTTTTGCCAACAAACATTTTCTTTTTTGTTGTGTCTGCTGTTTCTTGGGCAAAGAGGTTTAAGGGATTAAGGCTTAAAAAAGTGATTAATAAAATGATTAGAACGGGCATGGATTCTCATTAAAAATAGTTTTTTTACTTATATGTAGAGAGAAAAATGCCCGATTGTCAAATATCTGAGCAAATTACTTCCGTTTTTCTATCTTGCTTCGTTGCCTTTTAGAGAGCATTAGGGTAATTCAAGATTAATTACTTCTACCAATTTTTTTTACAATATGGATTCTTTACCAGAAACAAAATCAGGTCAAATGAGTTTGATTTCTCATTTAGACGAGCTTAGAGTTAGGCTACTGCGCTATGTAATGTTGCTCTTTGTTTGCCTTCTTGCGACCTATGGCTTTCGTAAAGAAATTGTGGATATTGTTCGTGCCCCTGTTGAAGGTCCATTGCAGAAGTACTCTTCGCCTCAAAAGGCTGGTGGCAACGGAGGACTAAAGGACTCTTCAAATGGGCAATCCCAAGATGAGCAATCCCCAGGCCCAAACTATTTAAATGGATTGGATTGCAGTTGTTTGCCCGCTTTGGAAAACGACCAACTTAAACCTGCTGTTTCAGCCGCTGCTGCAACCGAAGATGTTTCGCCTGAAATACCTTTGGCCCAAACAGGGGTTAAGGCTGGCCTTGAAAATCCAACAGTAGAACCGTCAAAAGTAGAGCAGTTAGAAGGGTTAAAGAACCAATTTGATGAGGTGGTTCGGGATTTTAGAGCCTTTTATTTGTCCATGTCGGGGCGAGACCAAGAAGCGGCAATGGTTTATCAAGGTGATGGTGAATCCAACTCTGGCGCAGATGCAAACCCACAGGGCCAGGGTTTTCAAAACTCACAGGGTCAAGGGTTTCAAAGCGAAGTTATAAAATTGGATTGCACCTGTAGAGCTAAGTCAGAAAAGCCCAAAACCCACATGGTTTATATTGGTTTGCCAGAGCTTTTCTTCGCTCAAATGAAGGCTGCCATTTATGCAGCCGTATTTTTCTCTTTTCCCTATTTGATTATCGAAATCTGGGGCTTTATTGGGCCTGCGCTATATAAATCAGAGAAGCAAGTCTATTGGTGGTTCGCCATTTGTACCTATATCTTTTTTACTGGTGGCTCGCTTTTTGGTTATTTTGTTGTCTTCCCCTTTGGATTTGATTTTTTCTTAAGCTTGAGTCAGCCAGGGGAAATCATGCCCAGCCTTTCTATCGGTGAATACTTAGACTTTACTATTAAGTTATTCTTAGCCTTTGGGACTATATTTGAGCTGCCCTTAGCGGTGTTTGTGCTTTCTCGTTTTGGGCTTGTGACCCCTAAACTTATGATCAGCCAAGCAAGGACTTCTTTGGTGGTTATCTTAATCCTTAGTGCTGTTTTAACGCCTCCCGATCCCTTTACCATGATGTTAATGGCTTTGCCCTTAATGTCCCTTTATATTCTAAGCATTGGAGTTAGCTTTTTTGCAGTTGATCGAAAAAAGGCCGCACTTCGCGCCCAAGGGATTGACCCAGAAGAGTATTCTTAAGCTGAGTACAAGAGATTAAAAGAGCTTTTTCCTTGATCTCTATTGTTTTTTCTTCCATACTTTTAGTTCGAAAGATTTTTATTTAGTATCCATTTCAAGGCTTGAACCCATGAATCTCTCTATACGAGTCAAAGGCATAATCGCGATCTCTATTTTTTCAGTAGTTATTTTGCTGGGCGTAAATTTTGTTTACCAAAACGTGACCTTAGCGGCAAAAAATAGTAATTTGGTTAATCTTATTAGCCGCCAACGAATGTTGACTCAGTCAATGACAAAGGCTTTATTGGTTTATAAAGAAACCAACAATAAAGATTTTTTAACTGAGTTCGAACGTGATATGGAAGTTTATGATGAGACTTCTAAAGCTTTTCGAAAAGGTGGCAAAGTTCGTCTAGGTGCAGAAGGCACAAAATTTTCAGTGATTGAGGCTCTTCCGCTGAAGTACCAAAAAACCTTGGATGAAATGGAAGAAACAGAAGCAGGTTTTGAAGCTACCATAGATACCTTAATGAGTTATGGTTCTGACTTACCTGGGTACTCGGTTTTAATGGCTAACATGAGCAAAAGCTCAATGCGGATGTTAGAACAGTCAACCAAGCTTGAAAAGCAATACCGAAATTTGATGGATGAAGAATTTAGTAACATCCAAACTTTGATTTTGATCATGGGCCTAGGGACCTTAGCCGCATGTTTACTCCTAGGCGTTTTTATAATTTTTAAGGTTTTAAACCCAATCATTGAAGTTTCTAAAATGATTGCCAAGATGGGTAAGGGTGACCTTTCAGCTAGAAATAATGTTTCTAGCGGAAACGTTACTGGCCGTGATGAAATTAGTATGATTGGTGATACTATGAACCATGTAGGTGAGGTTTTCAGCAACACCATTAGTGAGATTATTGGAAATGCCGATACAGGTGCTGCTATGATCCATATCCTAGATGAAGCCTCGAAAAAAATGGACACCTCTTCTACAGATATGAGCAACATGTCTGTTACTATTTCAGCGGCTTCAGAGGAAATTTCAGCCAACATGGGTACTGTTGCCAGCGCTTCTGAAGAAGCGAGCATCAACGTGAATTCTATCACAGCTGTGGTGGAGCAACTTAGTGCTAACATGAACACCATTGCGGCGGCGGCAGAAGAAGCCAGCGTTAACATGAGTGGCATTAGTGACAATATAAACAGCATTTCTAATGAAGTAGAAACAGTGATCAACACCTCGGCCCAAGCACTTTCAACCTCCCTAACAGAGATTAATACTAGTGCTGCCAAGGCCAGAAAAATTTCTTCTGATGCCAACAAAGGGGCAATGGAAAACCAAAAGGCCATGACTGAGCTGAGTGAAGTTGCCCAAGAGATTGGCCAGATTTTACAATTGATTAATAATATTGCCAGCCAAACAAATATGTTAGCCCTAAACGCAACCATTGAGGCCGCCAGTGCGGGCCAAGCAGGTAAGGGTTTTGCCGTTGTTGCGGGCGAAGTGAAAGAATTAGCCAAGCAGACAACCGAAGCCAACAACGAGATCGCCAACCAAGTGGATAAAGTCCAAGAGTATGTGTCTAACGTTCAGACGCGAGCCATGGCTGTTTCAGAGATCATTGTACAAGTATCAGATATCAACCAAGGCATTTCTAGCCTTGTGGAAGAGCAAAGTAAAAATGCCAACGGCCTTGTAAAGGCTGTTGATTCTGTGGCTCAAAATGTAAGGTCTTCTGCTATCAACACAGAAGAGGCTGCAACAGGTATTAGAGAAATTACCCGCTCCACAGCAGAAGCTAGTAAGGGCGCAAAACAAAGTGCCAATAACGTACTAGAAGCCGCTGAAGGTGTAAAAGAAATTGCACGAAGTTCCAGCGATGTGGCTGCAGGCATTAAAGACATCAATAAAAACATCCAGTATATGAACCAGTCAATTGCAGGCAGCCAAAAGGCCAATGCAAGTGTTGGGGAGGCCATTGAGAAGTTTAAAGGCATGACCAATGCCATGAAGTCTTCTGTTGCCTTCTTTAACCAAGAAGGGAATTTCTTCCATTGGACAGAGCAGCTGGATATTAATAACGACCTTGTGAATGAACAACACAAAGAAATTGTCTTGGAGATTAATAAACTCTATCGCTCTTTAAATAAGCGTGATGATGCTGAAGATGCGGGGGTGGTTATGCAGCGATTGATTGAAGTCGCAGTAAATCACTTTGGTGACGAAGAAAAAATCTTCAAAAACAGTGAATACCCTTTGGTGGAAGAACACTTGCAAAAGCATGTGGATATCATAGCTACTCTTGGTGATTACAATAAACGGGTGCAAGCTAAAGAAGCAGGCTTTGAAAAAGAGTTGCTTGATTTCTTAAAAGAATGGTTACAGTTACATATTATGATGACTGACCGTGGATATACTCCCTATATCTAGGCGCACACCTTACTTCGGCCAATAAAATGCTACAAATATTGATCAATTTTTTTCGCTCTAAAGCGGTAAAAAAAGCTTTTAAGCTTTTTGCCAGCCTTGCTAGTGTGATCTTTGTGGTAAGTGGTTACGTCTTTTTTCAAAAGAATCGTAATGATGATGAAGGGGCCGAACTGGGGGAAAGCGATGCCCCGACTATCGAAATAAACTCAGAACCAGTTGGGGACGATGACCAACCCTCTGGCAAAGTTCATTTTTTATTCAGAAATAAAAAAGGATAGGAACAAAAAGAGTTTGAAATACGAGTAAGCAAGAAAGAGCAGTAATAAGACAGGGTGGAATTAGAAAGACGAGTAGACACAATAGTAAGGCCAGAAAACCTGCTAGTTCCTTGCAAAAAGCCAGAACAAACCCCAAAAATTTCTTCGATATAAACAGAACAAAGGTCACGGTCGCCTAAGCTAAGGCTAAAGGTCTTTTTTCTAGAGCCATTCTCTAAAATCAAATTCTAGAGTCAACTTCTGACTCCCTACCTTATAAGAACCACCAGAGCAAACTTGGCGTAGTCGCTAAGGATTTGCCTATGCCAGCTTTAAAGCCTTCCAGTTATAACTTTTACGGTAAAAGTCAGGAAGCTTACCCCACTGCTGCTGGTGCCAAAGTACAAATTTTAAGGTCTGGGCATTAGGATAACCACCACCTCTTATTTCCCCAAAGTCTGCCAGGAAAGGGGATAAATCCCTGGTCAATTCTAAGTCTCTTTTAGTTTTGGCTATGATGCTCGCCCCTGCCACGACAGGATATTCTAAATCTGCTTTGTTTAGAGCGGTCACTAAAGCATTTTCTAGAGGGCGAAAGAGGTTTTTGCCATCTAAAATAGTTTCTTCAGCTGCCAATGTTTTGATGATCTGCCTTGCGCCCTTTTGTTCCAATTTATTTAAACTGGTTTCCCTCACCGCTTGGTCTACCTCAGTGGGAGAAAAGCTAACATAGCTTGTTTCAAAATCTCGCATCAAAATTTCACAGAGCTTCGCCCGCTGCTCTTTACCCTTTGGTGTTGAGCCAAAAAGCTTGGAATCTTGGACACCTAGTTTTGTTAGTAATTTTAGTTCGGATTTTTGAACCTTTAAGCCAGCTAAGACCATAGAACCTAACACAGGGCCACGGCCTGCTTCATCAATCCCTGTTTGGGTCATGAGGTTTGAGCAAGTTTTTTTAATTTTTTCTGAATCATCTTTCTGCGGAGAGGGGAAAGGTGATCAATAAACAGGACCCCATCGAGGTGGTCCAGTTCATGTTGGATACAAACAGAAGTCAGGCCTGTCGCTTGGATTTTTTTCTTGGCCCCTGTCTCATCTTGGTATTCAAGGGTGATCTCTCTCGCCCGAACCACATCAGCGCGGTAGTCAGGGACAGAAAGGCAACCCTCTTCCATGATTTGCTCACCCTCTTTTTCTATAATTACTGGGTTAATTAAAAAGAGGGGGTCTTTGGTTGTGTCATCATCACCATCAAAGCCTAGGTCCATGACAAACATCCTTTTTATGCTGCCTACCTGAATTGCCGCAAGGCCAATGCCTACAGAATCATACATAGTATCTGCCATGTCTTTCAAAAAGCTTTTTAGCTCTTCATCAAAGCAATCCACTGGGGTAGCGATATTTTTTAAAAAAGGGTCAGGGTAGGATAGTACCTGCAACAATGCCATAAATCTCTCCGTAATATAAATTTAGAGTAAATTGAGACAAAAAGATTGGCAAGAGCTAATGGAAATAATTTGCCTCCCTTAGGTATATTTAAGGGAAAGGTTGTTCTTAATTGGTTGGAACTAAGTGATAATTCTGGCGCACATTGTGGGCAACCCTTCTAATGCTGGCTGCAACATTGGATGTTGGCGCATAAAGAAGAACAGGCTGACGTGAGCGGATAGATTGCAAAGCAATCGCATCATGCTCAACAAAACCTGCATAATCTAAGTTTACCCCAAAATACTTGGTGCAAGCTTGCTTCATAGAAAAACCCACCTTAATATCTGAGGGAGTTCGAACCTGATTTAAAACCAACTTGGGTTTAAATGCTGCAATTTCATACTTTAAAGCTTCCCCTGCTTGGGCGTTGATCTGGGTGATACGGCTAACTAACTCGGCAGGCGTTTTTGGGTGGTCTTCACGTTTTGATTCGGTCATCTGCTCTAAAAAGTTACGAACCTCTGGCTGGTGTAACACATTTTTTAGTTTTCGGTAAAAGGCCGACTTAATAAAACGGTAAGTGTTTTCTACACTTGTAGGCTCTGGCGCTGTGACCATGATACCTGAAGTGGCAGTTAAAAATAAATCCAAAGTGTAGGGGGCAACGCCAGCACCTAAATCAATAACTACATGATCGTATTTTAAATTATGGATTGCTTTGATTAATTTGTTTTGTTGGACTAATTTCGGGTTGGCCATTCCCATTACGTCATAAGCGCCACTAGCAAGATCCAAATTAGGAACTTCGGTGGGCAGCATAATTTCGTCTAGGGTCAATCTAGAAGAATTGATAAAATCGGAAATAGAAATTTTACTGTTGTAGACACCAAAAAAGGTATGGAGGTTTGCGCCTCCAAAATCGGCATCGATCAAGGCTACTTTATATCCCTTTTGGGCGAGGTCGATGGAAAGGTTTGTAGAGAGGAAGCTTTTGCCTACCCCACCTTTTCCGCCTGCTACGGCCCAAATCTTCTTTTTTGCTGTGTTCATCATGGGAAAGCGCATCCTTGAGCGTAAAATTACCGACCTCTTGGTCAATGATGTTGCTACAGATGCACATTTGGTTCCAAAATGAAGAAGTTTTTTCTAAGGTTTAATTTCTATGATGTCCTCAGGGAGTAGTGGGGAGTTTAGGCGGTAATTTAAAATCCATAACTGGTGAGCCGCACGGGTTGCAGCAATATGCAGTAAGTATCTATGGTAGCTATTTGCAGGGTAATTGATGTTATCCACATCCATTACGATCACATAGTCAAATTCTAGTCCCTTAACCTGGGTGACCTCAGTAATATCGATTCCCGGGGTAAACTGAAAGTTTTCTTCTTCCACTAGGCGCAACCTAGGGATTTCCATAGGCTCTAAGGTTTCATATAGAGTCTTGGCTTGCTTTTCATCTAAGGTGATGATGGCAACAGAGGCATTTGGCTCTTCAAACATTATATCTTTCAATGTCTGGGTAAGAAACCTCGCCTGCTCCCCTTTGTGGCGGAAAGAAAATAGCTCGACACCTGGCCCTGATCTTGTGGTGTTGATACTTTTATCTTCTCTTAAATTACCTAATACTTTAAAGGCAAATTCCATAATCTCAAAGGTAGAGCGGTAGCTGACTTTAAGCGGGCTAACCTTTTGGCCGGGAAGACCAACCAGCTTAAATAGATAGTCCCAATCCTTAAAGGCGTTGTAACGAATCATCTGCTGGTTCACATCGCCTGCAAAGGTAATGGACAGGGGTCTTTTCGCCACGGTGATCATGACTCTCATTTCTATTGCGGCGTAGTCTTGGGCCTCATCAATAAAGATATGTGAAAACTGTTTGTTTTGGCCGGGAATTTCTCCCGCCATTTTATGATAAGCAAAGAGTAATAGGGGTTCATCTTCCGCATCTAGGGCCGAAGGCACATCAGCGCTGCCACCAAATTCGTCCTTTTTAGGCTTGGATTTTGTTTCCATCCAATCTTGGCGAGCGGCGTATTGTCCTTTGATCCAACGCAAGGCTTCATCCAGTCTTGCAGGGGTCATTTCTTCGGTTTGCTCAAACACTTTTCTTAAAAGGCCAAAGTCACTAAAAAACTCTTCCCAAATTTCTAACACCAAATGGCGGATGTCTTGGGTTGGGTCCAAGGTTCTTGCACAAAGTGCCTCAATTTGCGCCCTAAACTCTTTGGAGCCTGTGTAGCGTGAACCTAAAAAAGGCTGGGTGTTGGTGACCCAATCATGCAATCCCTTAAAGCGAGATAAAAAGGGCATGGATGCCACTTTTCCGTAAGTCGGTAATGATTCATTACTGGTTTCCCAGATAGCCTTTAAGGCCTCGTTAAAGTCGTCACTATAGCTATCAATGTATTTTTCCAGCTCATGCATTAAGGTAGGGTGCTTTTTCAACCTGATCGCCGCCGCAGGGGTATTGTGGGCCACGGCTTTTGGTAGCAGGTTCCCAAAGGCTCTCAGACGCTTTTCACGGGCCCAATGCTCGAAGAAATCTATGTTTACCCCAGGTACGCCTAAGCTAGGCAACAGTTTAGAAATGTAAGTTGCCAATGCTCGATTGAAAACCAAGATCAACATCTTATCAGGGGCAAAGCGTTTTTTGTCTTGGTGGTAAAGCCAAGCTACTCGGTGCAAGGCCACAGTGGTCTTGCCAGAGCCTGCCGTCCCTTGGATAGCGACCACACCACTAGAAGGGGCTGTGATCAAATCAAATTGCTTGGGGTCGATTAGGCTGGTGATCTCTGGTAGAAATCTTTGGCCTCGCTGGTCGCCTTTGGCGCCAACGCCGAGCTTCCCTGTGATAATTCGTTCTGGCCTTGACGCAGTCCCAGAGCCACCTGTCATATTAATGCGTTTATTTTCTTCCTTGCGCCAACCCAGTTCGGGGTCTTTGTAAAAATGCTGGTTCCCTTGGCGGATTGCGACCAATTCACCGAGGTTGATTTGCAAGAGCCTCTTGGTAATGATTTCACCTTCAATGGTTTGGGTTCCAATTTCCTCTTCATATTCATCGCCCTCTTCATAACGAAAATAGAGCATGGCAATGGGGCTTTCTTTCCAGTTCACCACCTGCACCTTGGATTTGGTATTGGAAAAAATCCCTGTGCCTATATAAAAGTCCCTTTTGCGGTCTACCTCTTGGGTTACAAGGCGAGCAAAGTAGGGGTTTTCAATCTCTAAATTATTGAGGTTTTGGTTTTCTTCCGCATTGATCACGCTCATCAAACGGCCCATTTGCTCACTAAGCTGGGGAATGTCGTCTTCATTTGCGCAGGCTAGCTCTTCACGAAGTTCTAAAAGCTGCTGTAGGTTTTGCTCACGGGTATCACTGTAGCTTTTTCGTTTAAAGGAAACTTGTAGGTCCTTTAAATTTTCTTCTTCTTCTTTAGCTATGAGTAGGTCTTCTTTTGTCAGTTTCAAGGGGTGTTCTCTCTAAAATTTTTTTTCAATTAAAATACCAGCTGGCGTGAACCAGATTCCGTGTTTGTTTCTTACATTCTTAAATCTTTTATCAGCGGCCATGTTATTTAGCTTATGAGCTGAATTGGCAGCGGAGTAAATGCTCCCACCATAAAAGGCGAGGGCAAAAAATCCAAAGCCTGCGGCCAAATCATTCTTATTTTGGTCACGTGATTCTATTGCAGCAGCCCCAAAGCCGAGGGTAAAAAAAGCAGCATAAAGGCCTTCTTTATAACGGCCTAAACTCATGCTCCCCAAGCCTGGAACAAGGGCCGATAAGCCACCTGCTAGGGCTGGTGAGTGTTCTCTTTTAAGCTTTATACCCTCGGCCTCGGCTGTAAATTCAAGCAACCGTGGGTTTTTTGACTTTTGAAAAATTTCCAAAGCCTTTTTGTTGTTAGCCTGTCTTGATAAAAATACCCTTGCTGGTTCTAAGTCTAAGTAGCAAAGCCCGAGTAAGGTTATAAAATCTT
>JASJGK010000055.1:0-9738 GCA_033791585.1 SAR324 cluster bacterium
CTTTCTTTACCGTTTTGGAACTTGCGCTCCACTTCGGAAAAAGTGATTTCTGCCAAGTCCTTACGGCCTTCAATATAAAAACAGTTGCCAATCATATGGTAAGCCTTGGGCACCAAACCAGAATTGGGTAGCTTTTCAATCAATTGCTTGAGTTCTACCCTGGCCTTTTCATATTGTTTTGCCTCTAAATAGATGGTGGCCAAAGCAATTTGATTTTCTTCAAAGTCCTGACTTTTAAGGTCTTTGGTTTGCAGTTTTTGATAGATTAAAATCGCTTTATTCCGACCCTCATCCCCTTGCGAATAATATACTCTAGCCAAGCCTTTTAAGGCTCTCAAGCTGTATTCACTGCGGTCAAAGGATTTGGTTAAAGAACGGTAGTAACGAATCGCCTGCTCTTGGTCGTGCAGGTAAAGCTCATATATGTTTGCAATCCAAAATAAAGAATCATCCACCAGGGCATCCTCGGGAAAAGCCTTGGTGAGCGCTATAAAATTCTGCACAGCTTCTTCATGTTTATCTTCCTGCCAAAGCTCTATGGCTCTGTCGAACATAACTTTCCCTTGGTTCGGCTGACAGCCAGAAAGAAGGATTGAGACAATGAGAATTGCAAACAAACGCATTACAGTTCTTCTTCGTCCTCAACGATTTTAGCAATGGAAACAACCTTTTCGTCTTCTTCCAACTGGATCAAGCGCACACCTTGGGTGATGCGGTTAGTTGGTCTGATTTGGTTGGTTCTAAGACGAATGATCTTACCTTTTTCAGTAATGATCATCAATTCTGTTTCGTCGTCAACTAACAAGCTGCCTACAACATCCCCATTTCTGGCAGAATGACGAATGTTCATTACACCCATGTTGCCACGGCTACCAAGCCTGTAATCATCAATCCCTGACTTTTTACCAAAGCCATTTTCTGTTACAGTTAAGATAGTGCCTTCACCTTCAATGGCTTCCATGCTGATCACTTGATCATCCCCTTTTAGAGAAATTCCTTTACAGCCACGGGTCACTCTACCCTGGGCACGTAAGCCTGTGGAAGCAACTTTTAAGGCCATACCGTTTCTAGTGGCGATAAAGACAAGATCTGTATCCTTCACCAATCTCACAGCCCGCAAGCGGTCGGCATCATCAAGAACAATTGCCTTGGTGCCTGTGGTACGTACATTTTTATATTCTGTAAGAACTGTCTTTTTAATGACTCCCTTTTCAGTGATCATCACAATAGAAATATCTTCTGTGTCAAAGCTACTGATCGGGGTACAAAACATAATTTTTTCGTCTGGCGCTAAAGGAAGGATATTCACCCAAGCTCGGCCTTTAGCCGTTCTGCCAGCCAAGGGAAGTTCGTAAACCTTCTTCCAGTAAACCTTTCCAGCGCTACTGAAAATTAAAAGAGTATCATGCGTCGAGGCAATGAATAAACTTTCAACAGCATCTGTTTCTTTTGCCGTCATGCCAATTTTGCCCTTACCGCCTCTGTGCTGAGACTGATAAGTGCTGGTAGGACAACGTTTGATGTATCCAGCTTGGCTCATGGTAACCACCATTTGCTCTTCTGGGATTAAGTCTTCTTGGTTGATATCTGACAAGTCTTCTGCGATTTCTGTTCTTCGCTCTGATTTATAAGTTTCGTTAATATGAATTAACTCTTCTTTAATGATATCAAGAACCATCTGCTCATCGCCTAAAACTTTAAGATAGTATTCAATCTTCTTTTGCAGCTCTACTAACTCTTCGGTTAACTTACCTACTTCCAAGGCTGTTAAGCGCTGGAGTCTCATTTCCATAATTGCCTGAGCTTGCAGCTCAGAAAGATCAAACTGATTGATCAAGCCTGTCTTGGCAATTTTTGAGTCACTTGAACCACGAATCAAAGCTACCACAGCATCAATATTGTCTTGGGCTTTTTTCAGGCCTTCTAACAAGTGAGCTCTCTCTTGGGCTTTCTTAAGTTCAAACTGAGTTCTGCGAATCACCACATCAATTCTGTGGTTAGTGAAGTACTTAAGCAGCTCTAAAAGATTAAAAACTTTTGGTTGCCCATCGGCCACAGCTAGCATGATAATTCCGAAGCTAGACTGCATGGCAGTGTGCTTAAAGAGATTATTTAAAATCGTGTGGCTGTTCTCGTGCCGTTTTAGTTCGATTACCACGCGCATACCCTTTCTATCGGACTCATCACGCAGGTCACTAATACCTTCAATCTTTTTGTCTTTTACAAGATCAGCAATCTTTTCAATCAGCCGTGCCTTGTTTACCATGTAAGGTAACTCAGTGATGATAATGGATTCACGTCCACCTTTCATCTCTTCAATTTCTGTTCTTGCACGAACCTTAACAATACCCCTGCCTGTGTTGTAGGCGCTGATAATACCCGCTCGGCCCATGATCAAACCTGCTGTTGGGAAGTCAGGCCCTTTAATGATAGGCATCAAATCTTGGATCGTACAGGTCTGGCGATTGTCAATATAGAGCAATAGACCGTCGATCACTTCTGTCAGGTTGTGAGGTGGCATGTTGGTCGCCATACCCACAGCGATACCAGTACTTCCGTTGACTAATAGGTTTGGAATCTTGGTTGGTAAAACCGTAGGCTCTTGCATACTACCATCGTAGTTGTCTTGCATGTCCACGGTGTTTTTATCTAGATCTTCTAAAAATTCTCCAGCAATCTTTTGCAGGCGAATCTCAGTGTACCTCATGGCTGCCGCCGAATCACCATCAACAGAACCAAAGTTACCTTGACCGTCGATCAATGGGGTTCTCATGGAAAATTCTTGCACAAGCCGAACAGTGGCATCGTAAACAGCAGAATCACCATGAGGGTGATACTTACCAATTACATCACCGACAATCCTTGCCGATTTCATATAGGGGCGATTATGGGCAACATTCATACTGCTCATAGCATAGAGAATACGCCTGTGTACGGGTTTTAAACCATCGCGCACATCTGGTAATGCGCGGCCTACGATAACACTCATTGCATACTCAAGGTATGCGCTCTTCATGCTGTCTTCGATATTGACTGGGGTAATGTGTCCGATTTCTGATGTCATGTCTGATCTATTTGAAATAAAATGTCTTTTTAAGAGTAACGCCCAAGGTTCTTGGGCTATCGGGAAATGGTAGCCAATTAGGGCCTATCTGTCACCATTAAAGCAAAGAGATTTTGCACTCTTTTGGGGCCTGATTCGAGCGCAGACAAGGATAAATTTGGAAAGTTTAAGAATTTACACCTTGAGGCAAGGTAATGGTGAAGGTAGAGCCCTCATTTTCTTTAGAAGTTACTGCAACTGTACCGCCAAGGCGCTTGATCAATTCAGAAATGATCGAAAGGCCAAAACCCGTGCTCTGCTCATGATTTGTCCCTTCTCGCAAATAGTCTTTGGCCCCTGAAAAAAGCGTCGGCAAAAACTCCTCGGCGATGCCAATGCCTGTATCTATAACAGATATTGTCACAGTTGCGTCTTGTAAGGGGTGCAGGCGCACCTCTACCGTCCCCTTTTCTTTAGTAAATTTAATAGCATTGGTGATCAGGTTATTTAAAATCCGCATCAAAGATTTTGCTTCGGAATTCATGGTAACATCCCCAGCTTGGTTATTAAAACAGAGAACTATTTTTTTGAAAAAGGCTGAATGGATGTTGCTTTCAATAGAAGATTTAACGATCTGCTTTAAAGAAAAGGAGTTGGGTTGCAGTTTTTCTTCTTCGTAAATTTTACTTAAGGTCAGTAGTTCTTGGATAAATTCTAGTAAAAAATCCCCTGATTGGTTGATCAACTGCACCATTTCAGCCTGTGATGGAGTCAAGTCCTCATCTTCTAAAAGTAATTTGGCGATGCCTATTATCCCATTAAGAGGGGACCTTAAATCGTGGGAGGTGATGCCCAATAGGCGGTTTTTAACCATATCGTGCTTTTTCGACTCCGCAAGCTTATCCTTTAAGCTTTGGTTGAGTCTTCTGGACTCTAAGTGGACATTAAAGCGGGCGAGTAACTCCTCTTTAGAAAAGGGCTTAGGTAAATAATCCGAAGCCCCTGCCCGATAGATTTTGATAATAAAATCCATCTCAGCGACACCACTCAAAAATATAATTGGTAAGTTTTGGTTTCTTTGGTCTTCCCTGATTTTGTGGCAAAGCTCTAGGCCATCCATCTTAGGCATAGAATAATCAGTTAGCACTAAATCCAATACATCTTGGTTGGCGGCAATCAAGCCTAAGGCTTCGATACCGTTTGAAGCATTGAGCACGGTGATGCCCTCGGCAATCAGCACCTTTTTTAAAAGCTCTACAGTAACGTCATTATCATCCACCACTAAAACAGTTACATCGGAAAACCTTCTTGGCTGGGCTCCAATGGTGATGCCTCGGACTAGATTTTTTAAATCGTTGGTAAAAAAGGTGCGGCTGTAAAAATCCGTAACGCCAAGCTCTTCGGCTTTTGCTTGGTCAGGGTAAACATCTTGGGTACCAATAAACAAAATAGGGGTATGGCTATCAAAGTAGTTTTCTTCTGATTTAGACTTGCCCCTGATGCGTGCGGTTATTTCTAAAACATTAATAGTCTCTTCTTCAGCATCCATAATCACCAGATCAGGTTTTTCACCTTGGAAGACTTCCAAAGCTTCAAATTCACTGAATACATTAAATATTTGATCGTTCCCACGGGTAAACTCAGCGGTAAGCTGCTGGAACAAAAACTTCTTTTTTTCTACAATTAATATTTTCATGATTTGCGCATCCCTCTATTTTTCCTGCTTTCTTCTTTAAACCTTAGCAAATATGTCTAGGAAACTAAATCTGTATTTGCAGAAAATACCCCTCAAAATAATTTTTTTATTTTTATTAGACCTGAAGTGAGTATCTACACAGCTCCAACTAGATTCATTAATCAACATTTACTAAGGGCGGGTTCCTATTGGAAAATATTGCAAAGTTAACCTTTTTTTGCAAAAGCCTTATAAAAGTTTGACTTGGGCTAAGGCACCCAGTAAAATTAAGACTAATACCTTTTATCAGATTCTTAATGACTCAAGTGCCAAAGACTTTTATCCTTACTTTTATATTCTGCATTTTCTTTGCAGACTGGAGTCTAGGATTCGACCTATCCCCGCAAGACAACATAGTTAATTTAAATCCAGAGGTTAGCTACTGGATCGATGAGCCAGGCTCTAAAGACATTAGTGAGCTTATCTCAGAAGCTCAATTTCAAGAAGCAAGCAGCCGCCCATTCCGGCCCGTGCCGCAAATTGGGGTAAACCTAGGCCCTGAAACCAAGCCTGTTTGGTATCAGGTCCAAGTTGCCAACCGAGAAACCCAAGATATTACAAAAATTCTAACCACTGGGTTTTTAGTCTCTCACAATTGGGTCTATTTGTTAAATGAAGAAACTGGCGAGGTAAAGCAAATCGCTTTAGAAAGCGAAAAGTCATGGGTAGCGGCATTTAAAATTACCTTTGCCCAGGCAAGCCACTATAGCTTATTCGTTCGGGCGCAATCACAATTTGGTGCCAGCCATATTACAGATTTCAAGCTTTATAATATAATAGACTTTTGGGCCCATGATCGAGAATACCGCATCCTTAGCGTCCTTTTTTATGCAGCTCTTTTTACTCTCGGTGTTTACAACTTCTTTCTTTTTCTGACCTTAAGAGACAAACTTTACCTAATCTATGTATTGATGCTGGGGGCCAGCGTCTTTTTTATCGGCTCCATTGACAATATGGGCTCAATTTATTTGTGGCATTGGGAAAATATTGCTTATTTTGGCTACGCTGGTGCCCAGGCCTTTGGGTTTTTGACGGTTCTTTTTACCCAGAGGTTGCTTTCTGTTCCTGAGTACTTCCCCAGGTTAAATAAAGCTTTCCAGCTATTACTGGGGGTTTTTGGGGTTTGCTTTGTAAGCTCATTGGTCTTGCCACTGAATTATATTCAGCCGCTGGTTGCCCTTACAGGGCTGGTCACCCCCATTTTGCTGCTCTTGGTAGGTATTTTATCTTTATCAGTGAATAGCCGTTTAGCGAGCATTTATCTCCTTGCTTGGTCGGTCTACTTGGTCGCCATCGCCACCAGCACTGCTTTTGTATTTGGCTTTCCAATCCTTGACCTTTCTAATGAGGCCACTGGGCACTTGCTAAAATTTGGCTCTCTCTTAGAAATTTTACTCTTTTCCTTTGCTCTGGCCGACCGGATCAACCTCTTACACCAAGAGAAAATCAACGCCCAAGCTGCTTTGGCCCAAAGTGCCGATGAACATGCTGGCCAGCTAGAATCCATGGTGACCCAAAGAACCATCGAATTGCAAAATGCCAATGATACTAAAGACAAATTCTTTTCTATTATTTCTCATGATTTAAAAGGCCCCATTGGGGGTCTCTCGGTACTCTTTAGTGAAGTCTTAGAGCCAGGTGAAGAAATCGAGCCTGAGTTGTTTAACAGGATCAGAAATTCAACTTCCTCGACCTTTCAACTTTTAGAAGATTTACTCTATTGGGCGAAAAATCAAAAAGGGGAGGTGGAATACAATCCCTACCATTTTGCTTTGATCAACTCCGTTTATGAATCCTTAAATATCTACGAAAACCAAGCTTTGCAAAAGGGGATCCTGCTCAATTTGACAGGTGATGCCTCCTATTATGTTTTCGCCGATGCGCCCATGGTGACCACCATCATCAGGAACTTGGTCAATAATGCCATTAAGTTTACCAGCAAGGGCGGCAAGATCGTGATCAACATGGAACAGAATAAACAATACATTAAATTTTCGGTTAAAGATGATGGCGTAGGAATTAAAGCCGATACCTTAGAAAAGCTTTTTAAAATTGAAGAGAAAGTGAAATCTTCTGTGGGAACCCAAAATGAAACAGGTACAGGCCTGGGGTTAATCATGTGCAAAGAATTTGCAATCCGTAATGGTGGTAAAATAGGCGTTAATAGCGAACTGGGGAAGGGGGCAGAATTCTGGTTCACCTTGCCACTTGGGGATGCCAATGCCGAGTCTAAAGAATGGTCACAGTCTGCCTGGCTCCAAAGACTGGAATCCTTTAAGATTCTCGCTGTAGAAGAAGACCTTGTTCAGGTTAACAGCACCAAGCGTGTGTTAGAGAAACAAGGAATCAACTTTAAAGTAGCAAAAAATGGCAAACAGGCTTTAGATATGCTGCGAAGTGAAAGATTTGATTTAGTGCTAACAGCAATTGATATGCCCGAAATGGACGGGATTCAGTTGACTCGGGAGATACAAAAAATTATCAAACCCCTACCTTGGGTGGTGCCCCTGTCGTCTTATAGTATGAGGGGTATAGAGCAGAAAGCAGAAGAAAAACTGTTTGAATACAATCTGACTAAACCTTTAGACCAGTTTGCCTTGCAGCAGTTGCTTCAGGAATTGCTCACAAAATCACCGGAGCAGCCTAAGTAACGAGGCCTGTCTACATCACAAGAACTAAAGGTTAAAAGCTTCGGCCTAGTGCTTCTTCTTTTGGATTTTTTGGGTGGATTTTTTGGGGAAGAATTTAGCTATTAAATAAATCATTATTTCCTTTCAGTTTACTGCTTTAATGCGGGATTGAGGGTGCAGCCTAAGAAGGCTCTACTTCATTAAAGATATCTTCAAAATAAGCATCCGAGTCTAACAGAGAAAGCTCTGCAATCAAACCCTGTAGGGTTTTTGCTTGTGTTTCGTCTAGATTACCATATTCAAGGCCATAAGTATAAGCCTTCCGACTTAAATACTGAGATTTGTATACCACCCTTGCAGGAATCACAAAATCACGAAACAGCCTTTCGTTGTCAGGGATAGAAAATCGGATCAAAAGATTTTGGAATTTACTTAATGTATTCCCCCCAATCATAGAAAGGCCACTTAAAGAAAGCTCTCGCAATGCGCCTAGCCTTTCATTTTTAAGGTTGTCGATAATATCCATCTCAACCATTAAATCGGATCTGTGATCTTTTCTTGTAAACTCTTCTTCCATTCTTTCCTCTTTGCTTAAATATATAATAAGCTATATAAAATATAAAAGCCAAGAAAAACTTAAAATGTTTTTTGTTCCTGAACTCTTCCCTAATAAAATACTAAGTGGGAGGCTTTGGGGGATGTAATATAAGTTACATAACCACTTCTCTGAAGGGAAAATAGGGGATTATTCAAGTAAAATTAGGGTAACTTCCTTAGAGTTTGAAAGCTTTGCGGCAAGGCTGCCAAAAGAATTGGTTTTAGGTATCCGTTTCCACGCGGTATTCTTCAATTGTCATATAGCCTTTCTTCTGTACACGATTGATAATGCGAGCTTTGTGGCTTTTCCATGCCAAACCTTTGCGATGCCACTCAACAAATAACAGGGCTTCTTCTTTATCCACCCCACTCAATATACAGAGTTTTTCAAAAAATGTTTGGTGGGATGCACTAAAGTGATTTCCACCTGAAAGCAGCATGATCACTTCGACTAAAATCACCCGTAAAACCTCGGGACTAAAGCCAGAAAGGCCTTCTAGGGGCGGGGCCATTTTGTTTTTTAGATAACGCACCAATTCTAACTGGTCATTTTTATCTTTAAGCAGGGTAATAGCATATTTTAAATAACGCTGTTCAAAGGCTTCCACCTCAGCATCAATCAGCACGCAAATGACTAAAGTCTTTGCGTAGAGATATTTTGCTTGCTCCGCCATATCCTTCAGGGGAACCTTTTCCATGGTATCACCTTGAAAATCTTCTCCGTGGATCAACTTAGCTTTATCCCCGTTCCACACGATACCTTCTTCACTCCAAGCCATAATCACCTGCTTGGTTTCTTCCTTAATGTTCATAATTTCGGCAAGGCGAGCTAAAAAATCCGTCTCGTTGGCCGAAAGATGCACATCAGAAACTATAATTTCTATGACATCTAAAATGACATTCACCAAGGTAAAGGGGGCAAAAGATTCTGGTGGGGGTTCCAGCCGAGGGGGGTCATTATCCTTAATTCGGCCAAGCAACTGATTTTTGTTGGCCCCGTCTGGCAGGATATGTAAGCCATCTTTAAGAAACTGGATCTCGGCCTCTTTGATCTGACCATCGGCAAGCACAGCCGCTATAATCAACCGAACATACCAGTTCTTTTGTTCATCAGTAAAATATTCAGTAGGGACAGATAACATAGCTTAAGAGTGCTTTTTAGTAAGCATCAGAGTGTTTTTAGCCAATTCTTTATGGGTGAACTTATCAAGGTCAATGGGCTTTAGCCCCAAGCGACTTGAAAAACTTTTGATCAACTCCACTTCGCTTTCTTCTAGATCATCATCAATTCTTGCTGCTGCACTCAAAACCAAAACCAGCAATTTTTTTGCATCTGGGGCGTTTAAGTTGCTGCAAATACGCTCTAAATGCTCACTCACATCTTCTTTGGAGTGCAAATCAACCTGATTGGAGTTAATTCCAGCGGCATTAGAGACTGCGGTGAAGAATTCTAACTCTCTTTTGTGAAATTCGCCATCGGCAGCACACATCATGGCTAAAGCTTCTAAGATTAAGATTTTTTCTTCTTCTGTAATGGATTCAGACATAACAATTTTGGCTTAATGTATTAAAAAAGTCTTCTGGTTGCTAAAAAACGGATCCCACCTGTATATTTTCCCGTTCGTTTTTTCGCTGGTTTTTATCTTCTACTTCAATTTCATGCTGTAGATTCAATTTGTAGAGTCAAGTTATCTTTAAGCCGGGTCCTGTCCCCCTTACGGTCGCCCTGCAGG
>JASJGK010000056.1:0-4862 GCA_033791585.1 SAR324 cluster bacterium
AAGCCTTAGAGATTGTAACCTTAGACCAGATCAACAAGATAACGAGGGAAGCCTTTACAGGTAAAAATAGTCAGTTTGTGCTCTTGGGGCCTGATGATAAAAAAATCCAAGATCACGCAACTCAAACTTTATCTGACTGGATTAGCCTTTAGTTTTTTCTTTGTAAAGGTAGGTTTGTGGCTTAGATGTTTTTTAGTCTAGATTCTTTCAGGTCACATTTTGCGAAAACAAAAGGCCTGAAAAGGTGCCGCCCAGATGGTCTTTTGGGCAACCAATTCAAAACCAATCATGCGGAAATAATTCCGAAACTCAGCAAAGGTGAAATAGCCTTCTTTCGGGATTGCAAAGCCAGCCCACTTGCGGAAAAAACTGGCCGCGTCCCCTTCTGGCTCTTCGATCAACAGATAGCCCCCAACTTTTAAGGTGCGGTGGATTTCCTTTGCCGCTCGCTTCCAATCGAGACAATGGTGCAAGAGACCAAAACCAAAGGCCGCATCAAAAAGGTTATCTTTTAAGGGGAGCTGTAAAAGGTCGCCAACAAAGCTTAGGTCTTGCTTTTTATCCTTACATAGCTCGACTTGGCTCGGCATCAAGTCAAAGCCCACCAACAAACTAGGCTCAAATTCTTTTTTTAAGAGTAAACTAGAATGGCCAGAGCCACAGGCGAGATCAAGAATTTTTGCGCCCTTCAGGTCGATTTGGTTTTCAGTTATGAGCCTTAAAAACCGCTGGAACTCCACATGTTTTAATAAAACCCTCCGAGCGGGGTTATTCATGCACAGGGTTTCCCAAGGATTAAGCTGCATTTAAACTTCGAGAGTCGGTAGGAATTTTTTTAAGACTTCCCAATAGTTGGGAAAGGTTTTAGTCACACAGTCTGTGTCTTTGATGCGTACCGACTTGATCTTTGTGCCGGCCAAGCTAAAGGCCATAGCCATTCTGTGGTCATCGTAAGTATCTAAATCCGCCCCGTGAAAGCTCTCGCAACTGGGGTCACCTAAAATCGCCAGACCATCAACTTCAGGCGGCATAGTTCCATCTGGGTCAGCGATCCTAAACTCGTTACTCTCACCGACAAGGCCCCAAATACTAGCGCCAAGTTTTGTTAGCTCATTGTAAACTGCCTGAATGCGGTCGCATTCTTTAATACGCATGTTGCCCACATTACGAATTTTGGTGGTTCCATCTGCAAACAGGGCCACCACAGCTAAGGTTGGGGCGACATCGCTCATGCTATTCATATCCACTTCCACAGCTTTAAGCTGGCCATCAAATTTACGCTGAAACATGGCCCCTGTGCCGTTTGGCCCTTTGACCACTTGCAAGACTCGGCTCATGCTTCGTAGAATATTGTATAAACCAGCATCCCCTTGGGAGGTGAATTCAAAGGCATCATCAAAATAAACCACATCACTGGATATGGCAGCAAGACCGAAGTAGTAGGAGGCGGAGCTGGCATCGGCTTCAACAGCGTAGCTGGACAAGGCCTTGTATCCTGTGCCTGCTTTGATGGTAATGGTTTGGTTTTTATAGTCCCAACCTACAGTTGCACCAAAGGCTTCCATGATCTCTTTTGTCATTTCCACGTAGGTAACAGAAACCAGATGGCCTGTGATTTCGATAATGGTATCAGACTGGGCATAGGGGGCAACAATCATCAAAGCGCTAATGTACTGGCTGGATTTATCACCGGGAATTTGGATGCGGCCACCTGCAAATCCGTGAGCCTCTATTTGCACTGGTGGGCAGCCACCTGCGTCTGTAATTTTAATGTCTATTTGTTTTAAGGCCTCTGTCAGGTCTTTAATGGGCCTTTTTTGCATGGCAGCGTTGCCAGTCAAGGTGTAGCCCCCTTCACCTAGTGTCAAGGCCGCTGTCAAAAAGCGCATGGCCGTGCCTGCGTTTTCAATATATAATTCTTCGGGGCAAGCCTTAAACTTCCCGCCACAGCCTACAACTTCAAATGCACCTGTAAAGGGTCGGTCGCCCTTAAATTCAACCCCTAAATTACCCAAAGCGTCGGCCATTTTTTCTGTATCTACCGAGCTTAAAAGGCCTTCAATTTTGGTTGAACCCTTTGCCAAGGCTGCAATCAACAAGACTCTGTTACTAATAGATTTACTGCCAGGGATGCGGATAGTCTCTTTTAATTTGGCAGGGCCAGTGAAAAGGGGAATTTCTAAAATTTTAGGGTATTTGTACATATTGCTAGAGCTTGAGAATTTTAAACTAAGAATAGGGCAGAAAAAAGATTCTAGCAAGAAGCCAGCTAGAACTGGCGTTAATAGAACAACCGACCTTAAAGTTGAGGTGCTTTACCTATCAAAATTTCCACTTCCCCAAATTCAGCTTGGCGGCCAATTTTAAGTTGTTCGGGGCTTAGGGGCCGAGAGGTGTGGCCTAGCACTAGGTTTTCACGGTCACACTGGGCAAAGTCTTCAGCCACCCCGTGAATGGGGGCACCGCCGATATCCGCTTTTTTTAAGTCCAAGGGGGTTTGGTAAAGATCAGCAAGGCTCAGCTTGGTTGCCATAGTGATACCAAATCCATTGGCATCGGGAGTGGTCATTTTTTCCAACCAATTCAGGCAGGTGATATCGGCAAAGTGACCATAACTCTTATAACCTTCTTGCCCTTTTGCTCGAATAACAAAGACTGTTGTATCAATGGGGTGAGGGGAGGGATGAGGGTAAAGTTCCAACCCATCTACGTCATTCCACTGTTTTGGCTTCAAGGGGATATGGTCAAATAATTCTTTAGCACCCTCTAAATCTGATCCAATTAAGGCACTGAATTTATGGATTAAACACCCATAAACAGCAGGAGTTGCTAAAATTTTCAGGCCTTTATTTTGGGAAACTAAAGAAAACAAACCAGAAAAATGATCGTCATGAACATGGGTAAAGATCACACCTTCTAAGTCGGCTGGCGTAAGGTCAAAGGCCTCTAAGACAAAGTCGATATTGGGGCCTGCATCTAAGATGTATTTTTTACCTGCAAAAACCACCATACTAGAAAAACAGGGGCGGGTTGGGTCCCAACCATCACCTTCTCCAATGTGAACAATGGAAAAGTGGGCATCAGGAATCCCGCATTTGGGAAGTTCGAAGGTTGGCTCGTATTCTTCTGGCCCTTCTAGGTTTAAATCAACTTCTTGGGTCTCACCTTTATAGCTTATTTCAAATTGATTGAGAGAGGTTCGTTTCAGAAAAACCTCAGGCTTAATTTCTACCTTCTCAAGGCCCAACTCCAACAAGTCAAAAAGGTCGGCACTCTTGGGGAATTCCCCATAGGCAAAGCGTTTTTTGATAGAGATCCACTCTGTGGCTACCTCATCACTCACACCAAAGGCTTGGTATTCACTCAAGTCCATCAAACCATTGTTACCACGGTCAAAATAATTGCATTGGCACTGAAGTTGGTTGGCCTCACCGATCAATAGGGGCTTTGGGAGTTTTGAATTGGGGTGATTGGGAATTAAAATCCCTTGCTTGTAAAGGCAATGGAGCAGTGGAAATTCGCTCAAATTGCTGACTTTGCCCTTTTGTTCAAAAAGGTCAGAAAGTAAAATGGCGTTCGGACCCTCTTCAGAATAGAAGCCATCGATGATTTTTATATCAAGCTTCCCAGCCTTGCCCAAATGCTTTATCGCATCTACAGGGCTGCCACACATGAGTTTTAAATTCGCCTCTTTTATTTCTAACCAAAAAAGCCCTGGCGAAACCTTTTGATACTCAATTAATGACATTAAATTATTTATTACAGTTCTGTTTTTAAGTAATGATCGATTTTTGGATCAATGGCAAAGGACGTTTGCTTAAAAAGCTTTACCTGGGCTTGCCTTCCCCATAAAAAAAACGAATCGATGACATAGGAAAACATAGGATCATTCATGGTTTCCAAGTTCAAACTACTTGTGCTTTGGGCAAAATTTATCAAATTATGGTAATCTGCCGCAGGCATATCTAATAGGTTAATTATATGAGAAAGCATTAATCGTTCCTCTTCCATTAAGATACCGTCGGCCATAGCCATAATTATGAGATCCAATAAAAAGCTATAGGCAACGCCCTTTTCTTTTAACTCAGTAAAGGCCTGTTCAATTTCTTCTGTCGAATATTCATATTTAGCAAAAATCTGGGCTTCGTATTTTGGTTTGATTTCAAAAAGTTGAATCAAAGTTTTTAAATGGGCTTCTTCTATGGCATCCAATTCACCATCAACACGGGCCATATAGCAAATGAGACTGAGATATTTCACTCTCAAACTAACTCTGACTCTATTTATATTGGCTAATCGCATTTTGCCCCCCAGTGAGCGATGCTTTTATCAGAAACCTACTAGACAAAAAGTATAGCAATGGTAAAAGTAATATTCAATTTCTTTTTTAGCTTGGTTCAACTCATATTGCCAAGGAAAATAAGCAAGATAGGCATATCATGGACCACCATAAAGAATCCACCTTAGCAGAGTTAGCAGAAATATTAAACATATCTTTTCAAGGTAATGGAGATTTAAAAATCACCCACTGCTGTGGATTGGACCATATGGAGATTGGCGGAATCGCCTATATTGATGACAAAAGAGCCTTAGACAAGCTAAAAAGTAGCAATGGAACCAATGGGTCGGTCGACGTGCACCAGATGATTTTAAAAGAAATCAAGCGCTTGAACCTAGCGGTAATTGTTCCAGTGGGAACAGAGGTGCCAGGCGTAAATTTACTATTCTCACCCGATCCCATTGATGCTCATGCCAGTGCTGCCAATTACTTACAGCCTATTTTACCCGGCTCGGGGAAGATTCACCCAGCGGCTTATGTCGATGAAAAAGCAACCATTGGGGTAAATGTTACCATCGACCCT
>JASJGK010000057.1:0-2608 GCA_033791585.1 SAR324 cluster bacterium
CTTACAGTCTCTTGCCTGAAACACCCCTTGGCCAAAAATCAGATTTTTTTAGCTTCTGATGGCGCAGATGTATCCACCAGTGAGCTTTTAAGGTTAATTGGGAAAGCCTTAAATAAACCCGCAAAACTCATCCCTCTCCCAAAAACTCTATTTCACTGGATCTTTGTATTGCTAAACAAGCAAAGTTTTGAGCAACGCCTGATAGGCTCGTTGCAGGTCGACTCCTCCAAAGCGAACAGATTACTTGGCTGGAAACCTGTGATCACCTTAGAAGCGGCCATACAAAAAACTGTGGATCACTATCTAAGTGAGAAAAAATGATCTACTTTCTAGCTGCTGCTTTTTTAGCCACCTTTTGCCTGACCTTCCTTTTGCGCATTTACGCCCTAAAAAGGAATATTATGGATATCCCCAACATGCGGAGCTCTCATTCTATCCCAACCCCACGGGGTGGAGGGGTTTCCATCGTTGTTGTATTTTTGCTGGTCTTAGCAGGTTATTTCGCAGAAGGTTGGCTACCACCTACCAAGGGAATCTTGATTTTAGTAGCCAGCTTTTCTGTAGCCTTGGTCGGTTGGTTTGATGACCGCAATCATATTCCAGCTTCGGTTCGTTTGACCATTCATCTCTTTTCTTCGGCTCTAATCGTCTATGCATTTTCAGGCCTGCCTCTGTTTACTGCTTTTGGTTTTGAGGTCGACTTTTCCCTGGCGGGTTACGTCATTGCTTTATTTGCTTTGGTTTGGATTCTGAACCTTTTTAATTTTATGGATGGAATCGATGGCATTGCCAGTTCTGAGACCATCACCACCACCGTGGTTGCGGGCCTAATCCTCTATTTCGTTTTTGGTTTTGCGCAGGCTGCCTACCTACACTTTTTACTCGCGGCCTCAGTCATGGGTTTTTTGGTCTGGAATTTTCCACCAGCAAAGATCTTCATGGGTGACGCTGCCAGCGGTTTTTTGGGCCTCACCCATGGGATGTTGATTTTATACACAACCCACCTTGACCCTACAATGTTATGGGTCTGGTTAATTTTACTGGCTGTGTTTATATCTGATGCAAGCGTAACCCTGTTTCGGCGGGTAGCGCGAGGTGAAAAGGCCCACGTAGCTCACAGAAGTCACGCCTATCAATGGGCCTCTCGGATGACAGGAAGCTATCCTAAGCTGACAGGAAGCCACACTAAGGTGACACTAGCAGTGATCGCCATCAATCTTGTTTGGTTGGGGCCTCTCGCTTATTTAACGGCAACCACAAAAATCGATGGCGCTCTTGCCACGATCATTGCCTATATCCCCTTAATCATCCTCGCTATTAAACTCAAAGCTGGGATTGCAGAAGATTCGACCTCCAATTAAGCATAAGACCACGGGGGAACGGAAAAGCAAAAAAAAGATACCAATCGTTTTTTGGACAATCCCAACTCTTAAAAATTTTGGACTGCAATCGAGCCCATCCAAAAGCTTCAGGAAAGATACCTTGGAAAGTAAACCACGGCCTTTTTAACGGTAATTTACACCCTAAAGGGTGCAGGGGCATTAATCGCTATCGCGATGACCTCTTTTGCTCGCTTTAATTCTAGTTGAGGATTTTGCAGTATCAGTTTGCGCTGTCTGCCAGTCTGACCGACTCCAATTTAAACTCCTTAGTGAATCTTTGTCTTTTTTTAGTTTTTGTCATTTGAACCACTCCTGTTCATAAGTTAATTAAACTTACAGTGCTATCAGTCTAGGAGAACATCACTATTTTCCTCTTGACCGTTTGGATCATTTAGTTAAATTTAATTCAAAGTCAAGGACTTAATTATTAACTCAAAGCTCTAATTTTTACTCTTTAAGCAAATACAATGGACATAAAATCCTGGCTCCCACAAAAATCGAGAGAAGCGATAAATCGATCTTTTAATTATCTTGAGCTTACTCTAGGGTTTTTTTGTATAATAATTTCCCTTTTAGTTATAGGGTCCGCTTTTTCTGTCTTCTTACCTTCCTTTTTTTCCCCAGGCTACCTACTTGGGGTAAGATCTTTTACCTCGGTTAACACGGCCCTTGCATTCCAAAAAGGCATCAATCCCTTTGCCCTAGTAGAACCGAATGGGACCTCAAATGTTTATACTTTTCTTTGGCCCCTCATCATTGCAAAACTTGGAAATCTGTTTCAGGTCAATACGGCAGAAGGCCTGAGGCAAATAGCTTCTTCTGTGAGTTTGATTTTCCTGATCCTAACCCTTGGCTTTATTGTTTTTTGGGGTCTAAAAGAAAAACTAAGCCCAGTGAACATATCAGCAATGATATTGGTCATTTTTTTTGCAAACCATATTCGAGCAAGTTTAGGCGAAGTACCCTACTCCGTTGGGGTCAATTTTTCTGTCTTAGGGATTCTGGTTGGTCGACATGGCTCGAAAAATTTTAGACATTTATGCCTCGCTTCATTGTTCTTTTTTATTGCGGCAATGTGCAAATTCTATTTTGTATTAAGTGCGATCCCCTTACTCATTTCAGGGCTATTTTACGCACTATCAAGCAAATCTAATTTCCTGAAATTTACATCCCTTACAATCTTTTGGGTTTTAATTGTCCTTGCCATTGAGTTCTTTTTTCCAACC
>JASJGK010000058.1:0-3607 GCA_033791585.1 SAR324 cluster bacterium
ATTCAACCATAACTCTTTCCTACGGGTTACAAGGCCTTGTACAACTTCTTTTGTTCGAACGTTAACTCCATCCCCCTTCATCATGCTCTGCATGACTTTGTCATCCTCTCGAGAAATAAAAATCCATTTTGCATCAGGAAAAAGTTCGCAATACAAATCAGCCAAGACAATTAACATATTCCCCTTGTAAATCTCAACTCCATTTCTAGCAACAATTTCCTTTATTTTCTTTTTTTCCTCTTCACATTGATCTAACCAATTTTTAGGTAAAACTTGAGGGTTCGTAACATCGCCACCAAATTTCTTGAGCAATTTATGATCGATATCCATAAGCTCGAGATTTTCAAAATAACCATCAGGGTTATATTCATTGGCTGGTCTTAGGGAATCATCAGGGCCTGGATCAAAGCCCATTTTACTAACCAAACCTGTTAAAAAACTTGTTCCAGATCTTGGCAAACCTACAATAATAACTTTCAATGGGTCAGGGCCTTTGAAGTAAAAAAGACGGTTTCTACAAGACCTAAAGATAGAGGTATAAACTTTACCAGGTAAAGTTCGACCTAATCGATTAATAATCCTTTTTTTATAACTCATAGTCTACGTTCCATATTGATTTTGTATTGATAATGCCACTGAAATTTGGGTGAGGTTCTACCTGTTCAATTGCAGTGTCTAAAACAGAAAAGGGGAGAATATTTTTTATGAAATCAAATGGAGCATGCCCCTTTCGCCCTACGGCAATGTTAAAATAGAAATCCCCAGGAGAGAGGCTAAGTGTAGTAAAATCGATAGAGAGTTGAACCATTCCTTTATTGCATGTAATAAAACCATAACTTGTTCTACTGCTGACAGTAGTGATGAGTAAATTTTGATTATTTAAAATACTTACATTACAATGAATATCGCTGGCTGTGAGGTTTTCATTTACTTTAAGGGTCAGTTGTAAAAGGATTTTTTCTTCTAGTTGATAGATGCTCACCTTGTTACCCTTGTCATCTTTTAAGCTCCCATCAACAACCTTTACGCTGCTACCAAAGGGGGCTTTTCTGGGGATTTCATCTAATTGGATTGTGCTGGCACTATGATTAAAAAGCTTTAAGTAACGGTTGACCCCTTCATTTGCAGGTAACTTTTCAACAAAGTTTCCATCACCTAGGATGATGACATCTTGGCAAAGTTGCTCAATTGCATTCATGTTGTGACTAACAAAAAGAATGGTTCTGCCCTCTTTACTTATATCTTCCATTTTTCCAAGGCATTTTTTTTGGAACTCAACATCTCCCACAGCTAAGACCTCGTCCACCACTAAAATTTCAGACTCCAAATGGGCTGCAACAGAAAAGGCAAGGCGTACATACATCCCACTTGAGTAACGTTTTACAGGGGTATCTAAAAACTTTTTCACCTCAGCAAAGGCCACGATCTCATCAAATTTCTGCTTAATTTCTTTACGGCTCATCCCCAAAACAGCACCATTTAAAAATATATTTTCCCTACCTGTTAACTCAGGATGAAACCCTGTCCCCACTTCCAGCAGGCTGGCAATTCGGCCGTTGATCGAAATTTTTCCTGCTGTTGGGTCAGTAATTTTGGAAAGGACTTTTAAAAGGGTAGATTTCCCTGCGCCATTACGACCTATGATCCCAACTTTTTCGCCTTTTTTAATCTCAAAATTTAGGTCTCTCAAGGCCCAGAAATCTTCTTTTCCATTTGGGTTTTTTTCTTTTGATTTCTTGGCAAAGGGATTGAATATTGAAAGGGCTTTTTTTGTGTTATTGATGATCACTTCACGAAAATTATCATCACTATTTCCCGTTTCATGGTTGATAATATATTTTTTACCAAGTCCTTCAACTTTAATGGCTAAATCACTCATTAAATCACATCCGCAAAGGTTTTTTCTGTTTTTCGAAAGTACATTACCCCTAAAATACAAAGGAACAAAGTCACGCTTAAAGAAACATAAATTTCTGTCATATTTAAGGAGGTTTTTCCCCCTGTAACGGCCCAACGGAAGCCATCGATTACAGCAACCATAGGGTTCAGGTAATAAAGTAATTTGTATTTTTCTGGCACCAAAGTTACGCTAAATGCAACGGGAGAAATATAAAGCCCAAGCTGCACTACAAAAGGAACGATAAAATTAAAATCTCGGTATTTTACATTTAAAGAAGCAATAAAAAGGCCTGAGCCAAAAGCAGCAAGGAAGGCTAGAGCTAAAAAAGCAGGCAAAAGGAGCATATGGATTGTTGGCCAGTACTGGTACCAAATCATCAAGGCAATTAAAATGACAAAAGAGATTAAAAAATCAACGGCAGCAACAATAATAGAAGCAGCGGGAATGATTAATCTGGGAAAATAAACTTTTGAAATGAGGCTCGAATTACTCACTAAACTATTTCCAGAACTTGAAAAGGCCGTTGCGAAAAAAGTCCAAGGAAGCATTGCTGAAAAGACAAAAATTGGGTAGGGAACCCCCTCACTTGGAAGTTTGGCGATCTTCCCAAAGACAAAGACAAAGATGATCATAGTGAGGAATGGACGAATCACAGCCCACAAAATCCCCATAATGGTTTGTTTGTATTGCACAGCTATATCACGCCAAGCTAAGATGTAAAACAATTCTCTAAATCTCCACAAATCGACCCAATAGTGACGCTCTGCCTTGCCTGACTCAATTGTAAAATCGAACTCGTTATTTGTATTCAAAATACCCTAGCGTTTGTTTTAAGAAAATAAAGATTAACCTAGATTGATTTTTCTGTAAAGACAGACTGACGTTCCCTAGTTTGATAGACACCTTAAGTTCAATTAATTTCTGAGCAGGAGCGGTTCAAAGGTCGAAAGCAAAAAAAAGATCAAGCTTTTCCAAGGAATTCAAGCTTGAGCGTCAGACTTGCAGAAAGCTCAAATAGACTCAAGACCGGAATTTCAGAAGAACTAGGAAAATACGATGTAACTCTTCATAAATGGTGCAAAGTATATAAAACGAATCAATCTCAAGCTTTTCAAGACAAAGGGCCAACTTCAGATCAGCAAAAACTTTGAATTAAACCGAGTATGAGAGGTATTCGCGATTGCGATAAATGTCCCTGTACCTTTGGGACGCCATAAAATTGCGGTTTATATTTGGTTTTCTTGTGCATCTGGATTCTACAGATAGTGTGCAGATTCGTGCATTGGCAGTAGAATTTTTTTAAGATCACTAATTAAAGCCTCTAGAGTTTTTTAGCTTTAGAGGCTTTTTTGTACTGTTCTATTCTCTGCTGGAAAGCAACAAAGGAGTAAATAAATTATAGTTTATATAGGCCATATTTCATCGAGACCACCTTCAATAATAGTAGTCACTTGCGGCCTATGCAAGATGATGGAGGTGGCACCCATTAAATTTAAGGCTTATGTCCCAGTATTTTATTGAGTGATCAAATTATACACAATCGCAAAAATCAAGAGTTGCAAAGTGAAGTGGACCCCATAGTCAAGACAGCAAAAGCGTGCTTTTAAGAGAGAATCAAACTTGTTTATGCAGCCATATCCCGGATTGGATTTTGGCTTAAATCAACCTGCAATGGGGTTCTTCCTTGTAGCGACTGATGAGGTCGCT
>JASJGK010000059.1:0-4953 GCA_033791585.1 SAR324 cluster bacterium
GCAAGTGGTTTTTTCCCGTCAAAGATATTTTTAAAGCCCTGTTTGCTTTCTAAGGTTTGAACCCGTGCCTCAAGTTCGGTCATTCGGCTTGCAAGCGTGGCTTTGGCCTGTGTTTTGCTGCCTTCTTTTGCATCTTCTGGCTGGTGTGCAAACTTCGATTTATAATGGCGTAAGGTGTTAGGGCGAACCTTAGGAAACTTTGTATAGAGGTCTTGGTTAGTGCAATCTGGATTTTTATTGATAAAGTCTTGGACTTTTTCAGCGATGCTTTTGGCCATTTATGCCTCCTAATTGAGTCGAAAGGTGCTGCAGATTCTGCTTATAAATTTTTGGCTATAAAAATACTTCTTGTCTTGAAAAGAGAAGTTTTATAACTTAGTATCATATAAACTGCAAATTGGCTTTAAAGATAACACCAAGCTTTCTAAAACTCAATAGGACCAGTCGGTAAAGATAGTAGGTCAAAAAACAAATACAAACTATGGAATTTTCTCTCCTAGAAGCAAGTAACGGTGATTGCCCATACATTAAAGGCAAGGAATGGCTAAGCTATTTGATCCAGTCAAAACGACTTGACCAGTACACCTACGAACTTCTTTTAGACCAAGGGTTTAGGCGTAGTGGGCCCGTATTTTATAAAAACAATTGCGACTCTTGTGAGCAGTGTATTTCTCTCCGTATTAAAGTTGCCGATTTCGCTCCTTCCAAAAGTCAGAAGCGAATTTGGAAAAAAAACCGTGATGTTATTGTTACTGAATCTGCCGCAACTTTTGATATTGAAGCCTTTGAAGTCTACGCCAAATTTTCTAAAAGTCGCTACCAAAATGAAGCCACCTGCGAGGACTACCATAATTTTTTAGCCAACGGCCTCTTTGACACTAGAATGATTAAATATTATGTTGGCACTCAACTGGTTGGGGTTGGGTGGCTAGACATCTTAGTGAATAGCATCTCTAGTGTATATTTCGCATTTGATCCTGAGTTCAGTTCTCGAAGCCTCGGGACCTATTCTGTGATGAGAGAAATAGAACTTTGCAAGCAGCTAGGCTTAGAATACCTGCATTTGGGTTTTTGGGTTGAGGGATGCCAAGCAATGAGCTATAAAAATCGCTTCCAACCTTACGAATTATTAATTGATGGCCGCTGGAAGAACGGTTAAAAGGACACAACAATGGGAAATACTTTTGGTCAGCTTTTTCGCCTTACAACCTTTGGTGAAAGCCACGGAGCGGGCCTTGGTGCAATTATTGATGGCTGCCCTGCAGGCCTTAAAATTGATATCAAAGACATCCAAGAAGAACTAGACCGTAGAAAGCCAGGCCAAAGTGAAATTACCACTGCTCGGGCTGAATCCGATCAAGTCGAAATCATGTCGGGGATCAAAGATGGTGTCACTCTGGGTACTTCTATAGGTTTGATCATTCGCAACCAAGACGCAAAATCAAAATCTTACAATAATCTTGAAGATTTATTCCGCCCCAGTCATGCCGATTACACCTATGAAGCTCGTTATGGCCTTCGAGACCACAGGGGTGGTGGCCGTGCCTCCAATAGAGAGACAGCGGCAAGAGTGGCAGCAGGGGCCATCGCAAAAAAGTTGATTGAAGAGCTTACGGGTACAAAAACGTTAGCTTGGGTAGAGCAGATTTATAATGTGACTTCTGGCTTAAAAAGAGACGAGGTTACCTTGGCTCAAGTGGAAGCGAACATTGTCCGTTGCCCCGATCAAGCCGTTGCGCAAGAGATGATTACACTGGTAAAGGAAGCAAAATCCCAGGGTAACTCTTTAGGTGGAATCATAACTTTTAGAGTCAACTCTGTTCCCGCAGGCCTTGGCAGCCCTGTTTTTGACAAACTTACGGCTCGGCTTTCAGCAGCCTTAATGTCTATCCCAGCAACAAGATCTATTGGGTTTGGCCTTGGTAGTAGTGCCATTTTGCTAAAAGGCTCTGAACACAATGATCCTATGATCTTAAAAGATGGTAAAGTTGCTACACCTGAAAATAAAGCAGGAGGAATTTTAGGGGGAATCTCTACAGGGGAATCAATTTATGGGCATTTAAGTTTTAAGCCCATTGCCACTTTATTTATTGAGCAAGAAACCTTGACCCGTGACCTAGAACCAACCTCTTTTAAGGCTCAAGGGCGACATGACCCTTGCGTTTTGCCAAGAGCTGTACCCATTGTAGAGGCTATGATAAACTTGGTGCTTGCCGATGAACTCTTAAGTTACTCAACTGCAAATATTTCTCGTTTGAAAAAAGCACTAAATTAGTGATTTACCATTTGCCAAAGTTTAATTAAAAAGGATACTATCACGACTAGCTTACAAAGGCTATTATTAAGGTAAAAATATCAATGAATGAAATCAAAGCAAAACTGCTAGAAATGCAGCAGGCAATCATCGACGAAATTGAAGATGATCACAATAAATCTGTTAGCGCTATCACCCATGATATCGGCGACTCTATCGACTATGCATCAGAAGAAAGAGACCGAGAATTCTATCAATTATTAGGTGAGCGTGACCGAATTAAATTGCAAATGATCAAAGAGGCCCTAGAACGCTTTGATGACGAATCCTATGGTGTTTGTGAGGACTGCGATGCTGAAATCAGCAAGGCAAGGCTATTGGCACTGCCCTTCACGAAGCTTTGTATTGATTGTAAGAGTGAAGAAGAACGAACCAAAGGAAACGACTTGTCCTTTGATTTAGGCAACCCTAAGTTCTCTAACATGGATGGAGATGATATCTAGCCGATACGAAAACAGGGAAGATGGCAAGCGTCTTAAACTATAACCCTGAATACATCTTTACCTTCTTTATTCTTTTATTAAGAGTGGGGGGAGTGTTCTTTACCGCCCCCATTATCAGTTCTGAAACTGTTCCCCGAATGATACGCCTCTATTTGGCGTTCTTAATGACCTTAATCCTTTTTAATGTCATTCCCCCTGTTCAGTTTCCAACCAATTTAAATGTGGCTTTTTATTTTTTGATCGTAGCCAAAGAATTGATGGTTGGTCTGCTTTTAGGCATTGTGCCAAGGGTTATGTTTGCCGCCATTGATTTTGCTGGAACTGTGATTGGTTTTCAAATGGGTTTTTCCATGGCCAACGTAGTTGACCCCCAAACTAGCGCCACTGTTTCCATTATTGCCAGTTTTAAAACACTCATTGCCACCTTGCTTTTTGTGGTTGTTGATGGGCATCACATCTTCATTGAAGCCTTGGCGGCCAGTTATGAAAAAATACCCATTGGGGGCTTTTTGTTTAGTGAAGGCAAAATTACGATCTTGATACAACTGACCTCCACAATTTTCTCCATTGGTTTGCAATTGGGCGCACCCATTATTGTGGCTCTGCTCTTTACTAACGTGATGATGGGTTTTACAGCTCGCTCTATCCCAAATTTAAATGTTTTTGTGGTGGGTTTCCCTCTCACTATTTTATTAGGTATGTTATTCTTAGTCACAGGGATGCCCTTTTTGACCCAGAGCATTTCACAGCAATTTTTATCAACCAGGCAGGGGGTTATTGACCTCTTATCTGTAATGGCGAAGTAAAATGGCAGAAGGTTCTGAGGAAAAAACAGAGGCCCCCTCTCAGAAAAAGAGGGACGATGCTAGGCAAGATGGGCAAGTAGCCTTTTCGAAAGAAGTTAGCGGGGCAGCCTTGCTAGGTAGCTTTTTGCTATTGATCTGGTTTGGTGGTGAAGGCTTTCAGCAGTCTTGGCTAGAAATTATAGCCTTTAGCTTTAAAAATCTTGCCCGACCTGAAATGGACGCCAACCTTGCGGCCAATCTTTTTATGGCCTTCATTAAGCCAGCGGGTTTGATCGTCTTTCCTTTCTTTTTGACCGCCATTGTTGTTGGGGTCTTTTCTTCTGTTTTACAGGTGGGGTTTAATATTACAGGGAAACCCTTAGTCCCAAAGTTAGATAAACTTAGTCCAATAGCCGGCATTGGCAGGATGTTCTCGAAACAATCCTTCAGTGAGTTGATAAAATCAATTTTTAAGTTAACTGTGATCGGCTATATCGGGTACTATACCTTTTTAGAAAATACCGATGCCTTGCAAAACCTGATTGCACAAGATTCCAGAGTGCTACTTGGGGAATCCTTTCATATGATAGGTATGTTTACCTTTCGCCTTTTTATCGCCCTACTGTTGATGGCGATTTTTGATTACATGTTCCAAAGGTATGATTTAGAACAAAAACTCAAGATGAGTAAGCAAGATCTGAAAGAAGAGATGAAGCAGTCAGAAGGTGACCCTATGATCAAGGCTAGAATTCGCCAGATCCAACAGGAAATGAGCCAATCTAGGATGATGCAAGAAGTGCCGACGGCAGATGTTGTCGTTTCTAACCCTACACATTTTGCCATTGCTATGAAATATGACCGAGAAGTTATGGCTGCGCCTGAAGTTATTGCAAAGGGATCGGATTTCTTAGCCCTTAGAATCATTGAGGTTGCCAGAGAAAATGGAGTTATTGTTTACGAAAACGCTCCCGTGGCAAGGGGATTGTATTTCCAATCAGAGATAGGTGACCAAGTTCCAGAAGAATTTTTCCGTGCAATTGCGGAAATTCTTGCCTTTGTATACAAAGCAAAGAAAAGAAAGTAGAATGGAAAAACCATAAGTAAACTAGGGATAGGATAGGAAAACAAATGGCAGTAGAGGCGCAACCAGCTAAAATGATGTCGGCGGATTTTTATCTAGCCATTGGGGTAGTTGGTATCTTGGCAGTTATGATCCTGCCTTTACCATCGGTCCTGTTAGATATTTTATTTGCTATTAATATTACCTTTTCCGTGCTTATCCTCTTTGTGGCTTTGTACAGCCTCAAGCCCCTGGATTTTTCTATTTTTCCTTCGGTTCTTTTGATCACCACTTTGTTTCGGTTATCCTTGAACGTAGCCAGTACCAGAGCCATTTTAACAAATGGTAGCG
>JASJGK010000060.1:0-24824 GCA_033791585.1 SAR324 cluster bacterium
GGTTGCCCTTGGGACAAAAAACAAACCCATAAATCTATGATTCCCTACCTTTTAGAAGAGGCTTGGGAAGTGATTGAAGAAATCCAAGAAGGGCGAATCGGGCCTGAATTAATGGATGAATTAGGCGATTTACTATTTCAGGTAATACTCCATGCCCAGATTGCAGAAGAAGACCAGAGATTTAGCCTAGATCAGATTATTGAAACCATCACCGCCAAGATGGTGGAGCGGCACCCCCACGTGTTTAGTGATGCTAATAAAAATCAATCTGATGATGAGTTGCGTGCCCAGTGGGACGCTATAAAAAAGAAAAAACTTGATCGGAATAGCGTTCTAGATGGCATCCCCATCCACAGTCCCCAGCTTTTACGGGCCAAAAAAATTGGCGAGCGGGCGGCCTCCATTGGTTTTGAATTTGAAACGACAGCCCAGATAATAGATAAGATCAAAGAAGAAATTGCCGAGGTGGAAGAAAGCCTGGCGGAACAGGATGCCGCAGGGGTGAAAGAAGAAATTGGTGATCTGCTCTTTGCCGTGACCAATTTAGCCCGCTTTGTTAAGGTGAACCCAGAAATTGCCCTAAAGGATGCAAACGAGAAATTTTCAAATCGGTTTTTCACTGTAGAGCAAGCCTATAAAAAGGCACAGGCAGAAGGGAGAGTCTTATCTTTAGGCGACCTTGAAGGCTACTGGAATCTTGCCAAGCAAAAAGAAGCAGAACAAAAGAAGTAACAAGACATCAAAAAAGCGGAAGGTAGTTTTAAATGAAACAAGTACAAGACCATTATTATAAAAAAGCCAAACAAGATGGCTACCAAGCCCGTTCGGCCTATAAGTTAGAAGAGGTGCAGGCTAAAAATAAAATCTTAGAAAAGGGCTATAAGGTTTTAGACTTAGGTTGTTACCCTGGGTCTTGGATGCAATATATAAGTAAGCTAATTGGGCCAAAGGGCTTGGTTTTAGGTGTAGACCGCACTCTGTTAACCATGGGGCTGCAACCCAATATGAAATATTTACAAGCAGATATTTTGGAGTTGGACTTAAACCAACTTAAAGAATTCGCCCCCTATTGGGACGTGGTTGTAAGTGACATGGCCCCCAACACCACAGGCAATAGAATCGTAGATTCCGAAGGCAGCTGGAATGTTTGCGCCATGGCCATGGATGCAGCCCAGCTCTTTTTAAAAACAGGCGGCAGTTGTTTGGTTAAATCCCTACAGGGTGTGGCCCAAGAACGATTGATAATGCGCATGAGAGCGGAATATAGTAAGGTCAAAACAGTTAAGCCAGATAGTAGCCGCTCAGAATCCAAAGAGGTTTTTGTGTTGGGACAGGGCAAAAAACCAGTTGTACAAGAATCACAAGATCAGCAAGAATCATTAGACTAAAATAAGAGGCAAGAATGACAACGATATTATCAGTAAGAACAAAAGGCCAAGTGGTTTTAGGTGGTGACGGGCAAGTGACCTTAGGCAACACAGTTATGAAGGCCAATGCTAAAAAGGTCCGCTTAGCTTACGGTGGCACTGTGATGGCAGGCTTTGCAGGTTCTACCGCTGATGCCTTTACCCTATTTGAAAAATTTGACGCTAAACTAGAACAGTATAATGGGAATTTGGTGCGGGCTGCCGTGGAGTTGGCTAAAGAGTGGCGAACCAATAAGATGCTTCGGAATTTGGAAGCTCTGTTAGCTGTGGCAGACAGCGAGGCAAGTTTAATTATTTCAGGAAATGGCGATGTCATTGAGCCTGAAGATGGAATTTTAGCCATAGGCAGTGGTGGTAATTACGCCCAAGCCGCCGCCAAGGCTCTGCTCGCCAATACCAACCTTAGCGCCAGAGAAATTGTTGAAAAATCCCTAGCCATTGCCGCTGATATTGATATTTACACCAATCCACAACTCACCTGTTTGGAAATAACAGAACAAAAGCCAGTTAAAAAGAAATAATATGGAACATATTTATAGCTCAAAGGACTTAATTCCTTCTCAAATTGTTGATTTTTTAGACCGCTACATTGTTGGGCAAAAAGATGCCAAACGTAGTGTTTCTATTGCCTTACGTAATAGGTGGCGCAGGTTGCAGGTGGTGGAAGATTTAATTGAAGAGATCATGCCCAAGAACATCATCATGATAGGCCCCACAGGTGTAGGGAAAACAGAGATTGCCAGAAGAATAGCCAAGTTGGTTCACGCCCCCTTTATTAAGGTGGAGGCCAGTAAGTTTACCGAAGTGGGCTATGTTGGCCGTGATGTGGAATCAATGATTCGTGACTTGGTTGAAATTTCTATCAACATGAGCCGTAAGATTATGGCCACAGAAATGAGGCCCCAAGCTGAAGAGGCTGCCCGCCAACGTGTGCTAGACCAACTCATCCCCCCTTCCCAAGTGGAAGAGGATGTGGAGCAGCAGATTAGAAATGATGATGCGCTACGTACCTCCTTTGAAAAGAAACTCAAAGAAGGCAAACTGGATGATCGAATTATAGAAATCAATACGGCAGGCAAGCCTGCTGGTGGCAATGTGGAAATTTTCCCTATCATGGGGGGCAACGAGGGCATGGACTTAAACATCCGTGACCTAATGAGTAACCTCATGCCCAAGGGGAATAAGAAGAAAAAAACCACTGTAAGTGAGGCCTTAAAAATCTTCACTGAAGAAGAGGCTGAGCGTTTAGTGGACCAAGAAGACTTAAAAGCTGAGGCTGTAAAACGAGTGGAACAATCGGGCATTATCTTCTTGGATGAGATTGATAAAATTGCCTCCAAAGAAGGCCGTTCTGGTCAAGGTGAGGTCAGCCGTGAAGGGGTGCAGCGTGATTTATTGCCTATCGTTGAAGGCAGCACCGTTAATACTAAGTATGGACCTGTGAAAACAGATCACATCTTATTTATTGCAGCGGGAGCCTTTCACTACGCCAAACCCAGTGATTTAATTCCTGAGTTGCAAGGTCGTTTCCCCATCCGAGTGGAATTACAGTCTTTAAAGGTTGAGGAATTTGTGCGTATCTTAACAGAGCCAAAAAACAGCCTCATTCGCCAGTATGTTGAATTGTTGAAGACGGAAGAGGTGGAGCTGGAATTTAAAAAGGATGCCATCGCCGAGATTGCTAAAATTGCTTTTGAGGTCAATGAAAAGACTGAGAACATTGGTGCTAGAAGGCTCCATGCTGTCTTGGAAAAATTACTAGATGAAGTGAGTTTTCAAGCGCCAGAAATGAAGGGGCAAAAGGTGACAATCAATCGAAAGTATGTAAAAGACCGCCTTGATGATATTGCCGAAGACCAAGACTTAAGTCGTTACATTCTATAGAGCTAGGTAGCTGAAAGGATGTTAAACTAAAGATGTTAAACTAAACTAAAAATGCTAAAAAAAGTAAATGGGTTTTTAACCCTCATTAAGTTCTCACACTCGGTTTTCGCTCTGCCCTTTGCGCTAACTGCCTTTGCTTTGGCTTGGGTAAAAGGCTTGGGGGCCTTGTCTTTTGCTGAAACCCTAGGCTGGGTTGTATTGGCTATGGTCGGTGCACGCACTGGCGCTATGGGGTTTAATCGGCTAGTGGATATTCCCTTTGATGCTGCAAACCCCAGAACCCAATCAAGGCCTAGTGTAACTGGTGAAGTGAGCAAGCCCTTGATGGTGGTAATGATTCTTTTATCTTATACTGCTTTGGTTTATGCCGCCTTTAGATTAAGTCCTTTGGCCTTTTACTTGAGTCCTGTGGCGATTTTTTTAGTCAGTTTTTATTCCTTTACCAAGCGTTTCACTTTTCTTTGCCACTTCTTTTTGGGTCTAGCCATTGGCGCCGCACCCATTGCCAGTTGGATTGCCGTGACTGGCGAGATTTCGGCGACTTCTTTGCTTATCGGCGGTGGGGTTTTCTGTTGGATTTCAGGCTTTGATATCATCTACGCCTTGCAAGACCATGAATATGATGCTGGTGAAGGCCTGCATTCTGTCCCTGTGGTTTTTGGTGTGAAGAAAAGCCTTTGGTTTGCTCGTGGCCTTCATTCTGTGGCTTTTACAACTTGGATGTTGCTCGCAAAATGGGAAGGTCTAGGTTATTACTACCTTGCAGCCGTTGCTATCTCAACCATGCTGCTGGTCTATGAACACTGGTTACTTAAAGACGGCGATTTGCAAAAGATCGACATGGCCTTTTTTAATATGAACGCCTATATCAGCATGTTGCTTTTTATTGGCGTCTCTCTTGACTTATATATGAGTGGTTATGTTTAAGCGGAAAAACTCCCCTGCTCACTCGGAAGTGTTAATTAAAAAGGCCTTACGAGAGATTGAAAAGCAATTAGTGGAAATGGAGAAAGAGGGGAAAGACCTCACGAAAATGAAACTAAAAAAGTACACTAAAACCCACCACGCAGGTTGCAAGTGCACCAAATGTTTGAAGGCAACCAAGGCCAAAGACCCCACTTTACGGGGTCTTAGAGAATATGGTTTTAAGGTTTATGTGCAAGAGAATGATAAGGAAGAAACCTGAGCGCTTTTTAAGCTTATTTTTTTTAGCACTTTCTCTTTTTTTCTCTTGGTTTCTGCCTTTGGGCCTTTCCTCACAAAGCAAAGTAGTCTAAAATAAGCAAAGTTATCCAATTTAAAAGGGCTAGATCAATGCTCTATAAATTGCACCGTCTAAAAGATTAAGTTAAGACCAATTAATGCAAAGCCGAAAAGTTCTTTCTTACTGGTATGCTGCCATTTTTTTACTAGTGGTCTTTTTTATCTTGATGGGTAACTACATCTATCTGACCGAAGAGACAGAAAGTAAACTCAATCGAATTTTCTGGAAACAATCAGAAGTCATCAGTGAAACTATCGCCCTAAGTGCCCGCCACTCGGTGCAATCCTTGCGTCTTGAGCCAGAACACCTTTCCTATTTTGCCAAAAATTTGGCTGAAAAAATTGAAGCCGTGCCTGAATTGTGGCAAGAGGGCGGCCAAAAAAGATTGGAAGAGATTTTAAAAAAGAATGATATTGAGTCCATTCTGATTTTAAATGCGCGGGGCCATGTGGTTTTACAAGCGCCACAAATTCAGCCTCAGTCCATGGCAGGCCCTATTTTTGAGCAGGGTTTTAAAGGTAAATCTGGCGGGGTGATGATCTCTTTGGGCAACTCGAAAATCTTTGATTTAAAAACTCGCTACGCTCTGCAAGAACTTACCTCCCAGATCAAAAATCGGGAGTTGGTGGAATATGCTTCCTTTTACAACCATAACTTGATTGTCGTCGCCAGCACCGACCCCAATAATATCGGCAAACGAACCCAACGAAAAGACATTGAAGACAGCTTAAAATCTAAGGCCAGCTACTTTCCCCCTAGTGATAAGTACCTAGAAGTAATACATTATTTCCCTCTTTCTGAAGGCTTTTTTGGGGTCTTTCATGTGGGGTTATCTTTAGGCGAGATGCAAAAGGCTTCCGCTGATTTTCGCCATAATACTTTGGTGGGCAGTGCTTGGGTAATGGGTTTGTTGGTCTTAGTGGTGATCTTGGTTTTGCGCTTCCAGAGCTTTTATTTAAGGCGCTTAGACAAGATGCAAGTCGAGCTTAGGGAGCAAGAAAGGATGGTTTCCTTAGGGAATATGGCAGCTGGGGTGGCACATGAAATCCGTAATCCTCTGAACTCTATATCCATCACCATCCAAAGGTTGCAAATTGAATTTGAGCCGCCCAAGGCCAGTGATGCGGAGGAGTTTAATTCCTTCTTAGACTTGATGAAAAAAGAGGCCAATCGCCTCAACCAAATTGTTACAGATTTCCTAGGCTTTTCTAAGCCCTTTGCCCCTAGGTCTGAGGTCTTTTCCATCACGGAATTTTTAAAAGAATCCCTATTGTTGATCACAGAAGAAGCAAAAGAAAGGGGTTTGGAGTTACTGTGGAAAGAACCTACCGCTGTGGGAAACTACTATGGTGATGCAGAAAAACTAAAACAGGTGATTTTGAACCTACTTGGTAACGCCATGGATGCCTGTAGGGAAGGTGGCAAGGTAGAAGTACGCAGCAGTTTGGATAAAAAAGGTCTGTGGCGGATTGATATTATTGATCAAGGCGAGGGGATTGCACCTGAAAAACTGGCACATCTTTTTGATATCTACTACACAACTAAGGCCCACGGCACTGGCTTAGGTCTATATATATCAAGGAAAATCATCCAGGCCCACGATGGCACGATAGAATTGAAAAACAATCCCATAGCCGGTGTAACCTGTACCATTATCTTGCCAAAGCGCCAGAATACCGCTAATGACAAGTAAGCCGATTCAAATGTTAAAGCCTTAATTAACGCCCATATAAATATCCTAGAATATGCCTTTAAATGCCAAGATCTTAATTGTAGATGATGAAGTAAGCCAGACGGAATTGCTTGAGGGGTTTCTCTCAAAAAAGGGGTACACTGTTACCACTACCAATAATCCTGAGAAGGCTCTAGTTCTGATTCGGGGGCAAGAATTTGATCTTTTGATCTCTGATTTTCGCATGCCGCAAATGAATGGCTTAGACCTGATCAAAGGCGTGAGAGCCATTGACCCTGAAGTATCTATGGTTATGATCAGTGCCTATGGCTCTATTGAAACTGCCGTGGATGTGATCAAATCGGGTGCCAATGATTTCCTAACCAAGCCCATTGATCTAAAAGAATTATTGCTAGTCATTGACCGCAACATTGACAAGAAAAAGTTGATGATGGAAAACAGGCAGCTCAAAGAAATCATCCAAGAAAGATTTAAATTTGATAATATCGTTGGTAATTCTCGGGCCTTAGGCGAGGTTATGGGGTTAGTAAAGCGTGTTGCTGATTCTAGTGCTACAGTCATCATTCGTGGTGAGTCGGGTACGGGTAAAGAATTGATAGCCAAGGCTTTGCACTTTGCCAGCGTGCGAAAAGATAAACCCTTTGTTAAGGTCAACTGCGCGGCTCTGCCTGAAACCCTGTTGGAATCTGAGCTTTTTGGCCATGTGAAGGGAAGCTTTACTGGTGCCATTGGCGACAGAAAAGGTAAATTTGCCGAGGCCCACACGGGCACGATTTTTTTAGATGAAATCGGCGAGATTTCTCTCACCACCCAAACCAAACTCTTGCGTGTGCTGCAAGAGCGTGAATTTGAAATGGTTGGCAGCAACCAGACGGTGAAGGTGGATGTGCGGATTATAGCTGCAACCAACCGTGATTTAGAAGAAGCCGTAGCCATTAAAGACATGCGTGAAGATCTATATTACCGCCTTTCTGTTGTGCCCATTTATTTGCCAGCTCTAAGGTCTAGGCGAGAAGATATCATGCTCTTGGTGGAGCACTTTATCGATAAATATGCCAAGATGAACAATAGAAAAGTCGAAGGCATCACCAGCGAAGTGCGTAGTTTACTAGTAAAGTACGATTATCCTGGTAACATCCGAGAATTAGAAAACATCATCGAGCGGGCCATTGTGATTTCTCGTGATGATGTGATCACCCTAAAAGATTTGCCCTTAAGTGTAACCTCTGGTGGTCGTAGTGAGGCTGGGGTGCAAACCAAAGCCGCTGGTGATGGGCTACCCATGATGACCCTCGATGAAGCAGAAAAACAACTGATCGAGCAGGCTCTAGCCATGCACAACGGGGTGCAAACCCGTGCCGCCAAAGAGCTTGGTATTTCTGAGCGAGCGCTACGCTACAAGATCAAAACCAAGGGTGTTTCTAAAGAGGATGAGGAGTAAATCTGCCTCTGCTTTTTGTCTTTTCCAAAGGTCATTTTTTAGCCTTGCCCTTACCTTAAAAAAACTTCCCCCTTTTCCCCCTTTTTCTTGGTCTTTATGTTTGACCAAGAAGCCCAGTCACTCTATTATTGAAACCTTTGAGACTACACCGTCTGAAGCTTAAATTTTAGACAAATTATATCCATCACTGGTTTAAAAAGGATAAGATGATCGAAGCCTATAATGCTGCTGCTGCAGAACGTGCCGAACAGGGCGTACCACCACTTCCACTGAATGCCGAGCAAACAACTCAACTCTGTGAATTGTTACAGAATCCACCCAGTGGACAGGAAGACTTTATTTTAACCTTGCTTGTTGATCGTGTGTCACCAGGTGTGGACCCCGCAGCTTTGGTAAAAGCCGATTTTTTGGCTGGTGTTGCTAAAGGCGCCAATAAAAGCCCTTTGATTTCTAAAGAAAAAGCAGTTGAATTATTAGGAACAATGGTAGGTGGTTACAACGTACAGCCACTTGTTGACTTGTTAGAAGATGCATCACTTGCTTCACTTGCAGCCGATCAATTATGCCAAACTATTTTAGTTGCTGACCTGTTTGAAAAGGTTGCAGAGCTTTCTAAAAACAACCCAGATGCAAAGCGAGTTGTTGAATCTTGGGCCAACGCTGAGTGGTTTACTTCTAACCCTTCTGTACCTGCAACCATCGAAGGTGTAGTTTACAAGGTTGACGGCGAGATCAACACAGATGATTTTTCCCCAGCAAGCGAGGCTTGGTCTCGACCTGATATCCCAATGCACGCAAAATCAATGGGTGTAAGTTTATTCCCAGACGGTGTTGAAAAAATTGAAGGCTTTAGAAAAGAAGGCCTACAGGTAATTTTTGTTGGTGATGTAGTGGGAACAGGGTCAAGCCGTAAGTCTGCTTGTAACTCTGTGCTTTGGCACATCGGTGACGACATCCCATTTGTACCAAACAAAAGAAAAGGTGGTGTAATCTTAGGTGCTGCAATTGCCCCAATCTTTTACAACACAGCTGAAGATTCAGGCGCTATGCCTTTGATCTGTGACGTTAGTGGCCTTACAACAGGTCAAAAAATTGTGGTCAACACTGCTGCTGGGACCATCACTGACGCAAGTGGCGCAAAATTGGTTGATGCTAAGCTTTCTGAAGTTTTAGGTGAAGAAATTAAAGCTGGTGGTCGTGTGAATTTGATCATTGGTAAAAGCTTAACTACTAAGGCTAGAAACTTTTTAGGCCTCGGTGAGTCAGATGTATTTTCTATCCCACCAACTCCCCCTAAGTATGAAGGTGGTTACACCTTGGCTCAGAAAATGGTTGGTAAGGCTTGTGGCCTTGATGGTGTGTTACCAGGTGAAAACGTTCTTCCTGATATCACAACTGTTGGCTCGCAAGACACAACAGGGCCAATGACTCGTGATGAGATGATGGAACTTGCATGTTTGTCTTTTGAGGCACCTATGGTGATGCAGTCCTTTTGCCACACCGCAGCTTACCCAAAGCCTGCTGATATTTTAACTCACTCAACTTTGCCTGAGTTTATTACCAACAGAAAAGGTGTTAGTTTAAAGCCTGGTGATGGGATCATCCACTCATGGCTAAATAGAATGCTTGTGCCTGATACCGTTGGTACTGGTGGCGATTCTCACACTAGATTTCCAATCGGGATTTCGTTCCCTGCTGGCTCTGGCCTTGTTGCATTTGCCGCAGCTTTAGGCAAAATGCCCTTGGAAATGCCAGAGAGCGTTTTGGTTAATTTTACAGGTTCTTTAAACGAAGGCATTACGTTACGTGATGTGGTTAACGCCATCCCTTACTTTGCAATTAAGGCGGGTCACTTGACCGTTGAGAAGAAAAACAAAGTAAATGTTTTCAGTGGTAAGATCTTAGAAATCCAAGGTTTACCTGATTTGACTGTTGAGCAGGCCTTTGAATTAACGGATGCCTCGGCTGAGCGTTCTGCTGCTGCATGCTCCATTGATTTATCTCAAGAATCAGTAGTAGAGTATCTACAATCAAACGTAGCTCTGCTAACTAAAATGATTGCTGATGGTTACAGCGATGCCTCAACAATCCAAAACAGAATTGACGCTATGAATGCTTGGTTGAAAAACCCAACTCTGCTTCGTGGTGATGCAAATGCTGATTACGCCGCTACTATTAATATCAACTTAAACGATATTACTGAGCCGATTTTAGCCTGCCCTAATGACCCTGATGATGTAAAAGTCTTAAGTGATGTAGCTGGCACAAAGATTGATGATGTATTTATCGGTTCTTGTATGACTAACATTGGTCACTTCCGTGCCGCGGCTTCAATTGCGGCCCAAGGAAAAGAGCAGGTTGAATCTAAGCTTTGGGTTTGCCCCCCAACTAGAATGGACGAGACCCAGTTAAAGCAAGATGGTGTTTATAGTGCCTTTGGTACTATGGGCGCTAGAATAGAAATGCCTGGATGTTCACTCTGCATGGGTAACCAAGCAAGAGTTAAAGACAACGCTGTGGTGGTTTCGACTTCTACCAGAAACTTTAACAACAGACTGGGTACTGGTGCACAGGTTTACTTATCCAGTGCTGAACTGGCCGCTGTTGCTGCAAAGTTGGGTAGAATTCCAACGACTGCAGAATACATGGAATACTACACAGGTAAAGTTGCTGGTAAAAAAGAAGAAATTTACCACTACTTAAACTTTGATAAGATTGCTGAATACGACCAGTAATCAAGATTTTTAGGTTATTTTAAAAAGGCAGGCTTTTGGGCCTGCCTTTTTTTGTTCCTTTTTTTATGTTACAAACTGATTGCAATGTTTGTTTGTAGCTTAAAAAAAGGCATAAAAGCCTTTGTTTACAATATTAAATGGAGGAATAAATCCCTCTGATTGTCCTCAAATTTACTACATCAATTTTCACTATCAATTTATAAAGTAATCTCATGGCACATCGCTTGGAAGTGGCCCTCAAAGAGGGAATCGAAGACCCCATTGGCAACCGCCTACTCAAAGAATTTAAATCCCACGGCTATAAGGCCAGTTCCATTCGCACCATTGAGGCCTATCTGGTGGATAGCCCCAAGGTTACGGGTGCAGACCATTTAAGGGAGCTAGGTGAAAAGTTATTTGTGGACCCTGTGCTCAATGATTTTTCCATCGACTCGCCACTGGGCCAAAAGATTGGATTTGATTGGTATGTAGAGGTAGGCTTCAAGGCTGGTGTAACTGATAACGCTGCTCGGGTTGCCCGTGAAAATTTATCCCTCTTAACCAAAGAGGAACTGACAGAAAAAGATCCTTTAGCCAGTGCCAGAGCCTTTTTGATCAAAGGTGACCTGACCAGAGAAGAGGTGAGTAAAGCTGCCAATGAATTGATGGTCAACCACCTAATCCAAACAGAGGTTTTAATAGGAAATGATGAGTGGGAAGCCCATTTGGGTGAGCTTTATAAAATTCCTCATACCGCAGAAGGCATAGAAGTTAAGGTAGAAACCCCTGATTGCTCAAGCCTAGCCCAGTTGATGGCCCTAAATAAGGAGCGTTTATTGGCGCTTTCAGAAGAAGAAGGCCAAATTATTGTAGATTATTTTAGTCAGCCTGAAATTCAGCAGGCCCGTGTGGCTGCTGGTATGAGCGCTGGGCCTACGGATGTGGAATTAGAGCTTTTAGCCCAGACGTGGAGCGAGCATTGTAAGCATAAAATCTTTAACGCCCACATTGAATATACAGATGATAAGGGTGAAGTTTTAGAGATTAAATCCCTATATAAAAGCTACATCCAAGCCTGTACCAAAGAAATTAGAGCAGACCTAGGTAAAGACGACTGGTGTCTCTCTGTGTTTAAAGACAACGCAGGCATTATTAAATTCGATGACGATTACTCTTTAGCCTTTAAGGTTGAGACCCACAATAGCCCCTCAGCACTCGACCCATACGGCGGTGCTTTAACAGGTATTGTTGGGGTAAACAGAGATTCATTTGGCACGGGAATGGGTGCACAACTCATAGCCAATACCGATGTATTCTGCTTTGGCCCACCAGATTATGATAAGCCTCTGCCTAAAAAATTGATGCACCCAAGTCGCATCTTTGAAGGCGTTCGTTTGGGCGTCGAGCATGGTGGAAATCACTCAGGCATACCTACGGTCAATGGTGCTATTGTATTTGATGATTGTTTTGTTGGTAAGCCTTTGGTCTTTTGCGGCACTTTAAGCATCATGCCTGCAAAACATGCTGGCCAGCCTTCCGAAGATAAAAAAGCTATCCCTGGCGACCATATTTTAATGACTGGTGGGCGTATTGGTAAAGATGGAATTCACGGGGCGACCTTTTCAAGTTTAGCGCTTGATGAAGATTCACCTGTCTCGGCTGTGCAAATCGGTGACCCCATAACCCAAAAGAAGATGTTTGATTTTCTTTGGGTGGCCAAGGAAGAAAATTTATACTCTTGCATCACGGATAATGGTGCTGGTGGGCTTTCTAGCTCAGTAGGTGAAATGTCAGAAGATTCAGGCGGGTGTAAGTTACATCTCGACCGTGCACCCCTAAAATACCAAGGATTACAGCCTTGGGAAATTTTAGTTTCTGAGGCCCAGGAGCGTATGACTCTGTCTGTGCCCCCTGAAAAGGTAGGTCGCTTTTTGGCTTTGGCTAAGGCCATGCACGTGGAAGCCAGTGACCTAGGTGAGTTCACAGATTCTGGTGATTTAGAATGTTACTACCAAGGCAAACTAGTTGCCAAGATGTCTATGGATTTTGTTCATGATGGCCTGCCCCCAATGAAGCTCAAAGCCAAATGGGAAGCCCCAAATATGACAGCTGAAACCTTACCTAAGGTGGATGCAGCCGAGGCCTTGAAAAAGGTGTTGGCTCGGCCAAATGTAGCCAGTAAAGAAAAGGTAATCCGCCAATACGACCATGAAGTGGGTGGAGCTAGCGTAATTAAGCCTCTTGTTGGTGTGAATAACGATGGACCCGGTAACGCTGGTGTTCTTCGCCCTATCCTTGCTAGTGAGGAAGGCATTATCGTTTCCAATGGCTTGGCCCCAAAATATAGCCCCTTTGATGCGTACCACATGGCAGCCTGTTCGGTAGATGAAGCCGTGAGAAATATTATCGCTACAGGTGGTGATTTAGAACGAATTGCAGGGCTAGATAATTTCTGCTGGCCAGACCCTGTGGAATCAAAAACCACACCGGATGGGCAATATAAATTAGCTCAATTAGTAAGGTCTTGCCAGGCGCTTTATGACTACTGTAAGGGTTTTGGTGTGCCGTTAATTTCTGGGAAAGATTCCATGAAAAACGATGCCAACTTAGATGGTCAAAAAATTTCCATCAAACCAACCCTGCTCTTTTCTGCTGTTGGCAAAATAAAAGATATCAACAAGGCTGTGACCAGCGATGTGAAAAAATCTGGCCAGATGGTTTATATTTTAGGTGACACTAAAAACGAACTTGCCGGTAGTGAGTTTGCTACTGAGTATGGCCTCACAGGTGGCCTAGTTCCGAAAGTCGATTTAGACTCAGCTAAAAAACGCTACGAGACTATATCGGGTTTGACAGCTAAGGGGATTATTTCTGCTGCTCATGACTGTAGTGATGGTGGCCTCGCTGTAACCTTGGCCGAAATGGCCTTTGGTGGCGGGTTTGGGATTGAAGTGGATGTTGCGGTTTTAGCTTCCATGTCTGAAATTACCCCCACGGAATTGCTCTTTAGTGAGTCTGCCAGTCGCCTAGTGGTGATTGTGGATAAGGAAAACCGAGGTGAGTTAGAGTCGGCCTTTACTGACCAAGCAGTGCATTTTTTAGGTTACTCCAATTGCCAGCCTGAGTTGGTGGTTCACGTTGGGGAAGATACAATATTAGAGGCCTCATTGGCTGACTTGAAAACTGCTTGGCAGTCGACTTTAGGCTAGTTTATGTAGAGTAACTTACGATATAGCTTGCTTTGCTGGATAAAAGGTAAGAAAATAGTAGAAAAACTTTCAAGGAGGAAATATGAGGATTCTGATTTTTAGTTTAATAAGCTTGTTGTTTCTGGGCAACACAGCCCTAGCGGCTGATTCTAGGGCAAACCGAGCCGAACGAATTGGCTACATTGGTATATCCCCAATCGGGATTCACATTCCAACGCTTTTAACCAACCCAGCACAGGTAGGTTTTTTCTTAGGTGATAGCTTGATGATCGGTGTGGAGAAGGGCGAAGCGGCCTATGAAAGTACCGATTCGGACACTAACTCAACCGTGACCGCTACCTATAAAAACCAAGGTGCCTGGGTCAGATACTTTGCTGGCAACTCTTTCAACTTTCTTTTTGCCTATAATACACGAGTTTTTCAAGTTGATGCTTCTGTAACAGAAACAACAACCTATAGCTATTCTGATGGCAGCTCTGAATCTGTTACAGCCACCGCAGAGGGTTCTGTAACAGCCGAAGCAAATGTCTTAACCGCAGGCATTGGTAACCAATGGAACCTTGGTGGGTTTGTTTTGGGTGTTGACTGGTTGGTGGGCTCTTCTTTGAGTAGTGCCAGCAATAGCTACACCATTGACACAAATACAGGTATAGATACAACGCAAGCGGAAGAAGACTTTGACCAAATAGGAAAGGACCTAAATGATATTTCAGCCCTTCCAGGCGTTTTGATTTTAACTTTGGGATTTTCTTTCTAGGTTTAAAGAAACCTAGAAATTTAAATTCAAAGGCACTTAAATTCTACAAAAGAATTTGAGTGCCTTTTTTTTGCTTTTTTTTTGGTGAAGGGCTGGTTTTATTGCCAGATTTCTCCATTAAGGCTAGCATCTATCCTTGATTTACATTCTTAGTTTACTATTTTAAAACCAATCCAAGACCAAGCGACAAGAAGATGGAACAATACCTACCCGAGAAAATTGAAAAAAAGTGGTATGAATTTTGGGAGAAAAATCAGCTTTTTAACCCTGATAATTCGACAAGTGACAAGACCTACTCCATCGTCATCCCCCCCCCAAATGTGACTGGTTCTTTGCACATTGGTCATGCTTTAGTTAATTGCCTGCAAGATGTTTTAGTGCGCCACAAACGCATGGCAGGCTTTAAAACCCTTTGGTTGCCAGGCACTGACCACGCAGGAATTGCAACCCAGATGGTGGTTGAGCGTGAATTGAGAAAGCAAGGGATTGAAAGAGAAGAGCTTGGTCGAGAAAAATTCGTTGAAGAGATCTGGAAGTGGAAAGAAACCAGTGGTAACCAAATTTTTAAACAACTCCGTAGCCTCGGCGCAAGCCTAGATTGGTCGCGTGAACGCTTTACCTTAGATGAGGGTTTAAGCAAGGCCGTGGTTAAAACCTTTGTTGACCTTTATAAAGAAGGCCTAATTTACCGAGGGAGTTACATTGTAAACTGGTGCCCCAAAGATAAAACAGCACTCAGTGATTTAGAAGTGGATTCGAAAGAAACCCAAGGCACTTTCACCCATATTGGCTATCCTTTAGAAGATGGCACTGGTGAAATTATTGTTGCTACAACTAGGCCTGAAACCATGCTGGGCGATACCGCTGTTGCAGTTCACCCTGATGATGAGCGTTATAAACACTTGATTGGGAAGCATCTAATCTTGCCTCTTGTAGGGCGGAAAATCCCCATTATTGCCGATGACTATGTAGACCCCGAGTTTGGTACAGGTGCGGTGAAAATCACCCCTGCTCACGACCCTAACGATTTTCAAATGGGCAAGCGTCACAACTTAGAAGAGATCAATATTTTTAATATCGACGCTACTATCAATGACATCTATCCACCTTTAGAAGGCCAAGACAGATTTACAGCCCGCAAAAACCTAGTAGAGTTATTGAAAGAGGGCGGATTTTTTAAGTCGCAAGAACCTCACATGCATGCTGTCGGTCATTGCCAAAGATGTTCAACTGTGATCGAGCCTAGGGTATCGGTACAGTGGTTTTGCAAGATGAAAGACATGGCTTCTGAGGCCATGAGTGAGATGAATAAGGGGAACATTAAATTTATCCCAAATAACCAGTCTAAGATTTTTTCAGAATGGATGAATAATATCCAAGATTGGTGTTTGTCCCGTCAGATTTGGTGGGGCCACAGAATCCCCGCTTGGTATTGTAACTCTTGCGAGCATGAAATTGTTTCCGAAACCACGCCCAGCGAATGCCCAGAGTGCAAGGCTAAAGATCTGCGAGAAGAGACAGACGTGCTGGATACTTGGTTTTCTTCAGGGTTATTTCCCTTTTCAACCATGGGCTGGCCAGAAAAAACCCAAGACCTAAAAGATTTTTACCCCAATTCAACCTTGATCACAGGCTATGATATCCTCTTTTTCTGGGTTGCTCGGATGGTGATGATGGGCATTAAACTCACTGGTGAGGTTCCCTTCCCAGAGGTATTTTTGCATGGTTTGGTTCGAGATGAAAATGGCGATAAAATGTCGAAAACAAAGGGGAATGTAATTGATCCTTTGGTGATCATTGATGAGTATGGCGCTGACGCTTTACGTTTTACCTTAACCCGTATGACCAGTGGCAGTAGGGACATAAAATTAAGCCCACAGGTGATTGCAGGTAATAAAAACTTCATCAATAAAATCTGGAATGCCACAAGATTTGCCCTAAGTCATTACGACCGTTTGGGTGCACCTAAAAAAATAACCGAAGTGAAACCAGGGGTTTTTGACCAGTGGATTTTGGACAAGTTAGACCATGCTACTTCGGAAGTTGATCGTTACTTAACTGACTATAGGTTTAACGAAGCGGCTAAGCAGCTTTATACCTTCTGGTGGAATGAATTTTGTGATTGGTACATTGAATTGGTGAAGCCCATGCTTTTTGGGAAACTGGGCCAAGATGCAGAAGATGCCGCCCTTGCGACTCTATTTCACGTAATAGAGCAGGGCCTTAAAATCTTGCATCCTGTAATGCCCTTTGTGACAGAAGAGCTTTTTTCAGAGCTACCCACAACAGATGGCAGCATTATGCTCCAGACTTACGGCTATGCCCATAAGGTTGAGGGCGACCAGGTGCAAGCTGAGTTTATTATCGAATTAATTAGCCTAGCTCGGAACATTCGTGGCGAAAATAACATCAAGCCCAATGTGAAACTAAATTTAACCTTGGTTACTGGTGACGGAACCCTAAGTGGTGCCGCCCAAGCTTACTCTGAAAATATTTCAGCCTTGGCAGGCATAAAAGAGGTGATAATTTTACCAACAATGACCGAGCCAGAAGGCTTGGCAAGCGCTGTGGGCAAGGGGTTTGAGATCTTTATGGATCTAAGTGAAGCCTTGGATGTGAAAGCCGAAACAGCAAGATTAGGCAAAGAGCAAGAAAAGTTAGAAAAAAAGGCTAAAATGTTGAGCGGCAAATTGAGCAACGATGGTTACCTTGCAAAAGCGCCTGCAGAGGTGATTGAAAAGGATAAGGGCGAACTTGCTGAGATCCAAGAAAAGTTGGTTAAATTGACCGAAAACTTAACCCAATTGGCAAAGCTTGCATGACCGAAATTAAAGCACCAGTTACGATAGCCGAGATCTTTGAAAAGCTAGAGAGGGGAATCGCAAAGTTCCCTGAGGATGTAAAAGAAATTGATGCAACTTATCAGTTTTTGATATCTGGCGAACAGGCACTGGCTGTCCATGTGAATTTGAAGGATAATCCCAAGGTGCTTTATGGTGAATTCGAATCTGAATGCACCATACGTGCGAAGGATAGAGACTTTCTTAAGGTGTACAGAGGGGTTACACCCGGATTTAAGGCTGTGCTTTCAGGTAAGTTGAAAGTTTCAGGCAAGTTAGAATTGGCAACTAAGTTAGGTGAAGTCTTTGACCGTGCTAGGGGTAAAAAGCGTTAGCCAACCAGCTAAGGGTTCGTTTTACTAAGCCAGCTAAGCGCTAGCTTAATAAAAATCTAGTTTTAGTCAAAGACACATAGTTTTATGCCAATCTAAATTCCTAATTAAGGCTTTAAAAGTAAAGCTCTAGAAGCGTAAATCAGAGACACTACCACCATTAAAAAACTCATCAATGGCTCTTTCTTCTTTTCTTTCGATAAAAGATGAAAGATTTTGGCTGTTAGCGCCTACCTTTTTGACTTCCCCGCCACGTGACTGAAATTCAGCCAAAGCTCTTTCAATTTCTTGATGATTGGGATTGAAAGATTTTGTTTTTTTACTTCGTCTTCCTCGTCGCATACCGTTCATCGTGACTCCTATGGTCGTTTATTGTTGATTCGCACCTTCTCAATTACAAGTTGTGTGCCACATAGTACATTTGAGGCGGCTGTTGCCTTGGGCTTACTTTTTATACTAAAAGCCATAAAAAGTTCGACCATTTGGGCGAATATTATTTATGATTCGACGAAATTGTCGGATTTAAATCTTTGCACATCTCAGCGGCGATAATTCTGTTCAACCCCTTTGTTTAACTTGACAAGGGGATGAAAAAGAGCAAAAATTTCTATTTCATATTGTCCCCCTTTTTCCCTTTGCCTAAATGAATAAACTTACCCTTGAAGACATTGATGTTAAAGATAAACGAGTTCTCCTAAGAGTCGATTTTAACGTTCCAGTGGATGAAAAGCAAAGGGTTGATGACGATACCAGAATCAGAGCTGCTATCCCTACCATTGAAAATTTAACTTCTAGAGGCGCTAAAGTCATTTTAGTTTCTCACCGTGGAAGGCCAAAAGGTAAAAGAGTAGAAGAGTTTAGTTTGCGGCCTATTGTGGATACCTTAGAGAAAATTTTAGGTGAGCCTGTAAGTTTTTCCCCTGATATATTTGGCCCTGTTGCTGAGGCCGCAATTGAAAATTTAAAGCCAGGCCACTGTTTACTTCTTGAAAATATTCGCTTTTACCCTGAAGAAACTGCCAATGATGTGCAGTTTAGCAAAGAGCTTGCGAGCCTTGCCGACCATTTTGTGATGGACGCTTTTGGCACTTGCCACAGAGCCCATGCCTCCACTGCTGGTGTTGCCAAATTTTTTGAAGAGCCTGTTTGTGGTTTTTTAATGGAAAAAGAACTTAAATATTTAGGCGGTTTAGTTAAAGCCCCACAAAGCCCTTTTGTGACAATCACTGGCGGAGCAAAAGTTTCTGATAAAATCCAACTCTTAGACAGATTGCTCGATATTTCAGACCATCTGATCATTGGTGGCGGGATGGCCTATAGCTTTCTCAAGGCCCAAGGGTATTCTATTGGGGATTCCTTAGTGGATACCGAACATATGGATGTGGTAGAGAAGGTATTAGCCAAGGCCAAAGAGCTGGGCAAAGGCATCCACCTTCCAGTGGACCATGTTGTAGCCAGTGGTTTTGCTGAAGATGCTGAGTTTAAGATTGTGGGCCAAGATATCCCAGACGGCTTTATGGGTTTAGATATTGGACCTGAGTCCATAAAAAACTTCAGTGATTTAATAGCAAGTGCCAAAACCATTTTTTGGAACGGCCCCATGGGCGTTTTTGAATGGGAAAATTTTAACAAGGGCACCTTTGCTGTTGCTGATGCAGTGGCTGCTTGCGCAGGCGTGACCGTCGTTGGCGGTGGTGACTCAGTGAATGCAGTTAAAAAGGCAGGATTATTTGATAAAATGTCACATGTTTCAACTGGCGGAGGGGCTTCTTTGGAATTTATCCAAGGGAATCTACTACCAGGAATTGAAGCCTTAGCGGAGAAATAACATGGCACGAACAACGATTATTGCAGGCAACTGGAAAATGAACTTACTCCCTGACGATGCATGGGAACTGGTTGCTGGTTTAAAAGAAGAGTTAGTATTAAAGGCAAATCTAGAAGTTGCCGTTTTCCCTCAGTCCCCTTTGCTGCCTTTGGTTAGCGGTTGGCTTGATGGCTCCTTTATTACCTATGGCGCCCAAAATTCTTCCCAGCATGATTCTGGCGCTTTTACTGGTGAGGTTTCCCCCCTTTTACTCCGCACCTTAGGTTGTAAATATAGCCTCGTTGGTCACTCTGAGAGAAGAGAGCTATTTGGTGAAACCAATGAAACAGTTGCCGCCAAAGCCAAAGCATTGCTTGCTGTGGGTATTAAGCCTATCGTTTGCGTTGGTGAAAGCCTTGAAGAGCGTGAAGCTGGCTCACACATCGAAAAAATTACCAATCAAATTAAGGCCGTTTTTGCTAGCTTAGAGCCTGAAGATTATAAAGACCTAGTCTTTGCTTATGAGCCGATCTGGGCTATTGGCACAGGTAAAACAGCAACAGCTGATCAGGCAAATGAAATCCACAAAGTTATCCGTGGGCAAATCAAAGAATCAGTTTGCGAGCAAATCGCAAATTCAACTTCCATTTTATATGGTGGTAGCGTTAAAGGTTCTAACGCAAAAGAAATCTTAGGCCAATCCGATGTGGATGGCGTATTAGTGGGTGGCGCGAGCTTGCAGCTTGAAGACTTCACCAAAATCGTACAATCTTTTTAAAATATACAATGAACGGACTTTTACTTACTTTTCATATTATCATCTGCCTTTTTATCGTCTTTTCTGTACTTTTACAGATCGGCCGTGGCGCGGAACTTGGTGCTGCCTTTGGTAGTATGGGCCAAGCCAATAACCAACGAGGTCAAGCGACCTTGATGAGTAAAATTACAACTGTGATGGCTGTTTTGTTTATGGTGAGTAGCTTTGCGCTAACTTATAACTCAACCATGTCGCAAAAATCTTCTGTATTGGATTCAGCTCCTTTAGCCCAGGAAGCACCTGCGGCAATGCCAGTAGCCGAGGCTCCAGCGGCAATGCCAGCTCCAGAAGCACCAGCAGAAATCCCTAGAGCAGCACCTGCTGAGTAAGGCATTTGTTTTATAAGGTTGTTTTTTATCACCCTAAAGAGGGTTTAGAGGAAATTTTATCTTCCTTGGCCCTTTTAGGTTTTGGTAAAATTGGCCAATATGACTCTTGGTCTGTTGTGACTCCTGCCAAGGAGAGATTTAGACCCCTAACGGATTCTAAACCTGCCATAGGTACAGAGGGAGAGCTATCAAGCCAAGATTTGTTTGCTGTAAACCTACAGTGTTATGAGTCAGAGTTAGAAGCCTTGACCCAAAAAATTAACGAGTTACACCCCTTTGAAGTTCCAGCCATTGAGGCTTGGGCCTTGGCTGTTCCTACCTTTCCTCGCCCAGTCTGAAATTTCCCCAGCCACAAATAACGACTCTAGCCCTATTTTTTGCTGAACTGCGTCAGTTCAAAAAACTGGATGATCACGTCGGCTCCCTGAGCGGCGGCATCACCATTAAATAGCCCTTGGGAAGCTTTTTCCATTTTTCTTAAGGCCTCTGGGTTTCCCCAAAGTTTTTCTATTTCTGAGAGCAGAGACTTAGGAGTTAAGTCTTTTTGCTCTAGTAAAACAGCAGCGCCTGCCTCAGCCAATTTTAGTGCATTTTGTTTTTGATGGTCGCCTGAGGCTTGCGGGATGGGGATTAAAATGGAGGCTCTACCCATGGCGTTAAATTCTGCTACCATGCTGCCTGCCCGAGAGATAATTAGGTTAGCATTCTGGTAAAGGTCTGCCATGTCATCTATAAAAATTGTCACTTCTGCATCTAGGTGAGGGTAGTTTTTATAAATTTCAGTCACCTCTTCAAAGTCTAACTTCCCCGCTTGGTGAGTTATTTTAACTTTTTTGTTTTTTAAGTTATCCAGCAATCCACAAAAGGCTCGGTTGATAACTCTTGCCCCTTGGGTGCCACCGACTATTGCAATATGGAAGGGGCGTTCATCAAAATTGGGGCGGAAATCCACTTCCTTTGTTGGTTTTTCTTCTTTTTTTAAATTTTGTGCAGCCACCGCAATGATTTCTTTGCGGATGGGGTTGCCAACTACAACGGGATTTTTAAATATTTCTTCCAAGCCTGCAAAGGGGGCCAAAGTTAAGGGTGCGTAGCGGCCTAAAAAGCGATTAGTCATGCCTGGGCTGGCATTTTGCTCTTGCAGCACTACCTTAAAACCCAAAAATAAGGCCACTAAAAGCAGGGGGCCAGAGGCATAGCCGCCAACACCTAAAACCAGATTGGGGCGGTAGGTAAGCAGAATCGCCAGAGATTGTAAAAAGGCGATGGGTAATTTTAAAAGGCTAAGAATTTTTTTAACCTTGCCCACCCTATATAATCCAGCCACTTGGAGCTTATAAAGCCTAAAACCCAGCGCAGGGATTTTGGTTGCTTCTATGCCCTTATCGCTACCAACAAAGCGGATTTCTAGATCGAGTTTATTTTGCAGAGCTTGGGCAATGGCAATGGCTGGGAAGAGGTGCCCGCCTGTACCGCCACCAGCGACGAGTAGCCGCAAAGGCTTGGGCGAAGCCGCAGACTTGCTAGAAGTTTTACTGTCCCTTGGCATCTTGTCGGTCATTGTATCGGGCTATGTTGACCAGTACCCCGACCATAAACATATTGATCACCAGACTGCTGCCCCCGTAGCTGATGAATGGTAGAGGGATACCCTTAGTTGGTAACAAGCCCATAACCACACCAAAATTTAAGAAACTTTGCAGCGAGATGAGCATAGTGATGCCGAAGGCTAGGCTTTTACCAAAGTCTTCCTGACAGTGACCTGCAATCTCAAAGCCTTTGACCATTAAGGTAACCAGCAACCCTAAAACCACGATGACCCCGATCAAACCAGCTTCTTCTGCTAAAATTGCTAAGATAAAGTCCGTGTGGGCCTCGGGTAAAAAGAATAGCTTTTGCCGTGAGTTACCTAATCCCAAACCAAAAACCCCACCTGTGGAAAAGGCGATAAAGGATTGGATCAACTGAAAACCTGTGTCTAGCGGGTCGGCCCAAGGGTCTAAAAAGCCTGTGATGCGGCGCATGCGGTAGCTTTTGCTGATGATTAGTAAAAAAGCCAAACCACCAATGCCAGAAAGGCTTAAAAATAAATGGCTTAACCTCGCACCTGCCACAAAAATCATTGCCAACAAAGTGATGCTTATCAATACGGCCGTACCAAAGTCAGGTTGTAATAGGAGCAAAAAGAAAAAGACCCCTAACACTGTGAGCACAGGGAGTAGGCTTTGAGAAAATAACCCTAAAAGCTCTTTTTTACGGCCCAAAAAGCTTGCCAGCCAAGTGATTAGGGTGAATTTTAAAAGCTCTGAAGGCTGGAAGCCAAAGCCAAAAATCCGAATCCAACGGCGTGCATTGCCCACTTCTGTGCCAATTCCAGGGATTAAAATCAAGAGCAGCAATACAAAGGTGCTGACCATCAAAAATGGCACTAGCTTTTGGTATACCTTGTAGTCTACTTTCAGACTGATACGTAGAGCCACGAGGCCGATGGCCAAATTAAAAATTTGTTTGATTAAAAAGTGGGAAGTGTTTCCCCAGTTTTTAAGGGCGTAGATCGCACTAGAGGAGTAGATCATAATTGTACCAATGCCCAGTAGAGCAAAGAGTACGATAAGAATGATGAGGCCAGGATGGTGCTCTGCTTTTGCCTTTTTGATGGCCATAGCCTAGTTATCTAGCTCTTCTTCAACAATCTGCTCTACCATTTCAGGTAGCATGGATTGGAGAGCATCTTTGATGGTTTCTGTAACAACGCCTTCAATCATACCGCTAAGTTGTTGTTTGAATTCAGGGGTTACCTCTTCTAAATTTACAGCCTTTTCTAATGCGTCAACCTGAGGCTCTGGAACTTCAATAGGTTCAGCAACAACGGCTTCAGCTAGAGGCTCTGGAACTTCAATAGGTTCAGCAGCAACAGCTTCAACCTGAGGCTCTGGAATTTCAATAGGTTCAGCAACAACAGCCTCAACAGGGATCACCTCAGATGGTTGGCTGGAGGAATCGAAGTTTGTTGAAGCGTAGCTATCGTAGTCAATGCCTTTGACTTGGTTATCAACAGCAAGTCTGTTTGCTTCTGCCACGGATATAACCGTATCTTCTTGAAAATTTGAGGGGAAATCTTCTTTTTCACTAATGAATTGGATGCCATTATCAATATCGTTAAAACTATAGCGATTTTTAACCCCTGTACTCTTAGGGAGTTTTAAGCTTGATTCAGGTGTGGCCTCTTCTTCGTTAAAGCCTTCACTCAAAGGCTTTAGATCGATTAAATCTTCTTCAATATCTGTTAGGCTTAGCTCTGTATCCAACGCTGTAGGGGGGTCCTCTGCAACAGCTTGGGCAGCGGCAATAGGTGCCGGGGATTCTTCTGCAACAGCTTGGGCAGCGGCAAAAGGGTCGTCGCTGGCAATAGGTGCCGGGGATTCTTCCGCAACAGCTTGGGCCGCGGCAAAAGGGTCGTTTGTTGCTGGTTCTTCTGCAACTGGAGTTTCTTTCACAATTTCTACCTGGGCTTCAGGCTCTTCTTCTGTTTCTATTTTGCTCATATGAAAGTCGCCCATTCCAAAAACTTCTGGCGAGACTTCAATAACAACCGAGTCGGCTTCACTCAATTCTTTTAGGTCAGGGCCATCTTCATCTGAAGAGACTGTCTGAAACATTGGATTTTCAAAACTATCTTCTTGAGGAGGAGGGTCAACTGCGTCAATAGTATTCGCAATGTCATAGGCCTGATCTTCTTGGGATTCAAGATTGGAAAGATCTTCTTGGGAGGTTGAAGCTTCTGGAATGCTGGTATCAAGCTCCACATCTTCTTTATTTACAACGTCATCGCTACCAAAAAAGCCAGACTCTGGTTCTTCTAAATCTGCAAGTGAGCTTTCTTCTGCAATTTCTGCATCGTCAAAAGCTCCGATATGATCATCTTCATCCTCTATATAGTCAAAGGAGTCCTCTTCCTCAAGGGCTTCTAACTCATTATCTTCTTCTAATTCATCATCTTCAAGGGAATCGACCTCTTCTAATTCATCGTCTTCAAGGGAATCGACCTCTTCTAATTCATCGTCTTCCTCTTCGATGTCCCCAAAGGAATCCTCTTCCGCAACTTCTGCATCATCAAAAGCTTCAAGGTCATCGTCTTCTTCGATGTCATCAAAGGAATCGTCTTCCGCAACTTCTACATCATCAAAAGCTTCAAGGTCATCGTCTTCCGCAACTTCTGCATCATCAAAAGCTTCAAGGTCATCGTCTTCTTCGTTGTCATCAAAAGAATCCTCTTCCGCAACTTCTGCATCATCAAAAGCTTCAAGGTC
>JASJGK010000061.1:0-7126 GCA_033791585.1 SAR324 cluster bacterium
GCCAGTGGTTCAGGTAAGTCGGAATCTCAGATAATCCCTGCAATTTTTGATTTAGCAAGTCAGAAAAACCCACCATGCCTTGTGATTACAGATCCTAAAGGTGCCTTGTACAAGGCTACCTCGGGTTACCTTGCCCAACAAGATTTTAGAGTTAAAGTCATTGCGCCTGCCAATTTGGCCATCAGTAACCGCTTTAATCCCCTTCATGGGCTTTCAACCATTGCTGAATTTAAACAGCTCTCAGATGCTTTACTTTTAGCTGCTGAATTTGATGGTCACAATGAGTCAATTTGGAGCAAGGCAGGGAAAGATCACGTAACAATGATAGTTACATTGGTGAAGTCTTTGCCAAATAAAGATGATCATGGACTGCACAATGTTTTGAAGTTTGTTAGGCTTTCCAGTTCAGGGGAACTGGATAGACTCTTTGCTGCCTATGGTGATGATGAATTATTGACTAAGTACAAAAGCTTTCTAATGAAAAATGAGGAATATCAAGCAGGGCTCATTGCAAATGCAGAGCAAATGCTTGAGCGTTTTGAAGACCCCGATTTAGCAGCCTTGATGGCCCATGATGACTTGGACTTGGATTCTTTTAGGACAGGCAAACCAACTGCTATTTTCATGATTTTCCCAGCTGAAAAAGCCAAGTATTATGGTTTTCTTGCCTCTTTGTTGTACCAGAGGGTTTTTGATCTCTGCTCCTCTAGGCTTGATCCTAGAGACCGAGATGTATTTTGTTTTTTAGAGGAATTTACAAACTGCCCCAAAATACCGAATTTCATAAACTACTTGACCTACATCCGCCAGTTCAGGGTGTCGGTCAATATCTACACCCAAGCGGTCTCACAAATCCAAAAGGTCTATGGCTCTGATGATTGTAAGACTATATTAGACGGAGCTTGTGCAAGTAGATTGTATCTTGGTCAAGGCATAGGGGCAACCGATGCAAAAGAGCTATCTTTTCGCTTAGGGCAAGTCACAAAGAAGGAAAAAGAAAGCACTTTAACTAATGCTTTGATGAAACCAGAAGAATTAGAGCAGCTTGATATGAAAAAGTGTGTTTTGCTCCAAAGGGGATTGCCGCCAGCATTGCTTCGGAAAAGGCATTATAAGTCCTATCGTTTCACTTACAAAAAGTGGGCAGCCATAGAACCATATCAACCTGAAAAATCTTGTTATCCACCTTTATCTTTTGTTGATCTCCAAGCGCTGAACATTGTTGAGCCAAGTGAGTCAGAGGAGAATGTGGTAGAAGCGGAACTAGAACCATCAGAAGATAGTGAGGTGAAGGCCGAACAAGAACTTTCAATAGAAGGTGAGGTAGAATCAAAACAAGAGCCTCTAGGAAATGACAACGGAGAAAAGCATGAATAAATATCAAGAAATACTTAGCCAGATCCCTGAAGACCACTCAAAGCCAATGGAGAAACCAAAAGCTGAGGTCACTCCAAAGAAAAAATGTAAGGTCTCATTGGACGAAGATGAATTGGATGAACTTGAAGCGGCAGCAAAGTATCATCATCTATCAACCAGTGCCTTGCTCCGTTCAGCTACCTTTGCCTACTTAAGGCAGGATTTTGTCATCCCAGATCCAAGGAGGCTGACAGAACTTCTTTTTTTACTCGCGAAAAGTTCATCGAATATAAATCAACTCTGTCGCTATACACATGAGCGTAAAGCTCTGACTGAATCAACGCTAATTGAGCTGACTAGTGAAATTCGAAAGATTTCAAAGGCTATTGAGAAAGCTTTAAGGGAACCAAATAGGTTAAAGTGATTATAAAATCTATGTCGAGAAAGCGTAGAGGCTCTTCATTGAAAAACCATATTTCCTATATATCGAGAGGTTCTACTGACCGCTTTTGGGATGGGTATAATGCTATGGACTATTTTATAGATAATAAAAAAGCCTTAGAGGGCTTAGTAAACAACGAGAGCTACGTGACAACTAAACGAAAAGGAAGAGTAAGGTTTTACCATGAAGTTTTGGCAATCCACCCAGGTGACCAATGTGAAAATCCAGAGGTTACAATGAAGGAGTTTGCATATGAGTATCTTAATCGCCGATGCCCTGAAGGGCTTGCCTATTTTAAACTTCACTTAGGTGACGGCAAAAAGCCTCATCATATCCATTTTCTGATTTCAGGAAACAAGCTTGCTTCTAGTAGGGCTATGACGTTGAAAAAGGCAGTTTATGCACGGGTGAAAATAGAAATGCAGCAATATCAGATGAAAAAATACCCTGAAATGAAACATAGCATCGTGAATTTAGATGGCAAAGGCCCGAAAAGAGATTTTGTTCCTGTTGAAGAGAATCCTGTTCGTCTTCGTCTTCTTTTAGAAGGGAAGGATCTTAAAAAAGAACCTAAACTTTTAGTGCGAGAAATTGTGAAGCAAGTTTTGAGTCGTTCTTTAGATGTGGAAATGATCAAGCAGTCTTTGGGCAAGGAAAAGCTAAAGCTTTTTCGAAGGCGTGAAGTGCTTTGGATCAAAGATTTGAACATCGAGCCTCCACTTAGATTTAAAATATCTCAGCTCGGACTTGAGGGCACTTTGGAGCAAATGCTCCAACGGGTCCTACCAGTCGAGCAGCGTAAGCAATCCTTAAAACGTGTTCGCCAAACTAGAGAAACTCAAAAGCAATCTGTTGAATTAAACCAAAGGCAGGTCCAACTTGAAAAATTAAGAATTGAAAGAAGGCTGCAACTTAACCCAAATGATGATCAAGCAAAGAAGGCACTCTTGAAGTTAAGAGAAATCGAGGATCAAAGACTAAAGGCTTCTATTCGAAAATAGACCTTGCAACGGAAAGGGGTCTGGGGAAACTCCCCAGCAAGATCGGAAGCGAAGAGGCCCAAAGGGACACGGCTTCCAATCTTGCTAGTAAACAACAGCGATAAATAACTAAACAGAATCATTGATAACACAAAGAGACTGAAGGAAATAAAATGAGCGAAAAATTTGATAAAAATGAGATACTAGGGCAAACCTCAAAAGGTTTAAACGCCGAGCTTATTTCTCCTTGGCTAACCATTGAAGAGGCAGCGAGCTATCTTAAAGTTTACTCAAAAGACGGTAGCCCCAACGTTGGGTATATCTACAAATTAGTATCATCTGGATTGCTTACTCCCTATAAACTTGGTAAGTTTAACAGGTTCAAACAAGGTGATCTAGATGCCCTCCTTAAACAAGGAGGATCATCATGATCAAAAAAGAAACGAATGGCACCTTTACAGTGACATTCAGTACTAGAAACAAACGAGGTAAGAAGCTTAAAAGGCAAAAATCAGGTGTCAAGACTTTGACTAAGGCCAAACGAATTGAGAATGATTTTATTGCTGAGCTAAAAAATAAAAAGAGTGGTTCTGACTACGCTGGGGAACGATTTGGTTCGTTCTTCACTAATCACTATCTACCCTATTATGAAGTGAATTTTACCGATGTAGACTATACAAAATTAGTTGTTGGTAAATGGTGCCAATCGATCTTTCAGGTTCAACTTGAATTGATCACACCCAATGACATTTCATTAATTTTAAGCGAAGCAGCCCCTGAACTTTCTTATAATAGTTTAAAAAAGTTAAAATCGTACCTGAGTCGGGCATTTAATTACGCTGTAAAGGGGGGCTTACCGAGCAACCCTGTGAGTTTAGTTAAAATTCCCAAACAAAAGGAAGAGACCAAAGCAAAGGTTTTAACCAGAGAAGAAGCGAATCTACTGATCATCAAATCCAAAGAACTGAGACCCGAATGGTATAAAATTTGGGCCTTCCAGCTTTTCACGGGGATGAGATCAGGAGAGAGCTTTGCTCTTTTAAAACAAGACGTTGACCTCGAAAATAATACGATTTCGATTAGTAAAAGTTGGAACTCAAAGGTGGGTATTAAGAGTACAAAAACTGGCGGTTGGAGGCTTGTCCCCATTAGCCAGACTCTAAAGCCTATGATCATTGAGTTGATGCAGGATCAAAGCAACGGAGAGTCTCTTTTGCCACACCCTGTTGAGTGGAAGCGAGGTTCTCAGGCAGTAGTTTTAAGGCTTTTTTGCCAAGCCATTGGAATTACCCCTATTTGCTTTCACGATCTAAGAGCAACTTTTATAACACAGATGTTTGCCAGTGGTGCTAATATTGCCCAAGTACAAGCGATAGTTGGCCACAGTGAACTAAAGACAACCCAAGTTTATCTACGCCTTGCAGGTGTTGATGTTAAGGGTGCAACGGAGGTTTTAAGCTTCGTAAATCCCCTTTCAGACCACTCTAAAAAGGTAGTAGATATTCATGCCAGAATGGAACTTGTTGGAACTCAGCTAGCGTCGAACGGCTAATTTGCTGGTGGTTAACCGCCTCCGCCATAGCTTGACGGACTTTTTGGGGTTCCAACCCTAAGGCCTAAAACGACCTGATACCCTTTTGTACCACAGCCTGTACCACAATGCCAATCGGGAACTCTAGGGAACTTTCCCTAACTTTGCTTAATTTGAGTGATTTTTAAGGTCTCCCCTAAAGCCCTCATACTCTTTTCCAATTCAGAGAGAGAAAATTTAGCGATATTTGAATCAAAATTTGTAACATCTGAAATTGGACGTTCTGTTATTGCTGAATCCTTGACGGCAAGAACAAAAACCAACTTTTTCTTTTTAAAAATCTTCAAAAATTTTGCTTTTGAAATTTTCTGCTTTTTGCAAATTTGATTAGTGTTCATCCTTTTATATAATTTTTCCAAATAGTTTGAATTAGGATTAACTATGTCGTCTTTAATTTTAGTAGCAGCAATTTGAATTTGACTTGTAAGATCACGCATAGATGCATCAAAACCACTTTTAACATGATACAAATATGCTTTTTCATCATCCCATCTTAAAATGTCACATGATTCAATATTTTCAGGAGTAACTTTATCTAAGACAAGTGTATTTGTCGTGTTTGCCCCCTCTTCCAAATATTTTTCATTATAAACCCCTTCATCCATCCCATTAGGCCAAGGTATTTCAAGCTCATTAGCAGGGTTCTCTGGAATAAAAGAATTGCAACTTTCATTTAAAAGTTTTTGAAAATTTTGAGTAATTTCGAACCACTCACCAAAAACATAAAAATAAGTCGCACCATTCTGGGCTATTTCTGTAAAAAAGTGTTTTAAAAAGGGAGCTTTGGTTAGCTCAACACCATCCTCTTGATATGAACAAAGATCAGCGTTTTGAATACGGGTAAAAAACTTTGCTTTATCTTTGATTTTCAAACTCTTGTAAATTCCATCCAGCAAATGAACTCGTTCTTCAAAAACAGTAGAATTGAACATATACTGTGAAGCTGAACAAAAACTGTCTACATCTGAGTGAACAAAATCAAGATCCTTCCTAATCTCGAGGTTTCCACTTGCCTCCCATAGCTTTTCCAATAGGGCTATGTCTAAATTTTTAACAAGATTTTTCCTCACTATGCGGCTGATTTTCTTTATTTCATTTATTGTTACTCTTGGCGTTTCATTTTTATAGATACTGTCTAATTTTGTAACCAAAGAGAGCATATCACCAAAAGAAATAGACCTACCTATTTTAAAACTATTCTTTGCCGTACATATCGCTTTCGACGTATCTTTAAAACCTAGGTCTTGTAAAAGCGGCTTTTTTGCTACAGCTTCAATCTCTTGATATAAATGCCCAAACTCTCTATTTTCCAGTAAATTATAGTTATTTCTAAAAAGCTTATTAACGGAGACTATTCCACCTGTCAGGCCTAATTCTTTAACCTTTAGCAAAAATTTCTCGTCTTGACTGTTGGCCTTTCTAGAGAGAATTTCTAAACCAAAATCACCATCTGCATGAAGTTGGATTTGCAAAAATGAGTAACCACCAGTTACTACATACAGGTTTTTTGTTTCTCTCTGATACAGAAATAAAGCAAAGCTTTCATTCCAACTTTCCACCTCGTCTGTAATTATTGTTCCATCAGCAACAAAAGGTTTTAAGAATCCCTTCCAGTTAGGGTGTTGTTTTTGCGCCTTTCGATAAAATAGAAACAAATCAAAATTTTCCTCAGAACTATTTTCGAGTTGCTGAGAATTAAATTGCTCCTCTTGAACTACCAAAAATGATTCCTTAATAATATCCTGTTTCTCACTGCGATTCTCATCTGATAATTCCTCTTCAAGAATTTTAAAAACCTTTTCCGTTTTTTCATCTCTGTCAGAAATTTTATATATTGTGACTTGCCACTTTTCTGACATCTTATAACCCTGAATATTGATTTAGACGAAAGTTCTTGTCTTTCCGCAAATTTAAGAAATATTTTAAATCCCCTATTTTGTATTTGATTCGATCATTCGGTTTTGTATAAATTGGTCCAACTCTATTTGACCTCCAACTTGCTAGTGTTTTAATTGCTTGATCAAACAACTCGGCGGCTATTTTAGAGCCAACAACGTCTTCATCATCATAGTCAGCGAAAGAAGCTCGCTTCGCTGTTTGAATGTCCTTCTCTTTTTTAATCGTTTGCTCTGCTATTTGATTTTTCTTTTCTACTTTTAAAGTCTCCTTAAGATTATCCCTTTTAAGTACTTCCTTCTTTGGTTCACTTTTGGCAGTTTCTTTGTTAGCAGGAGCTTCTACCTCAGATTTCAATATTGGCTTTGCTGGCACTCTACCCAAATATTGACTCTTCGCTTTTTCAAACATATCCCCAGAGAATAACCAAACTGAATTATACTGCCACACCGACTTTAAAAAGGCCTTAATTCCATTTTGATATTCCAGCATACCCACTGACACATCTTCACCATTTTGATAGCGAAAGAGGTCGGATTCTCTCTGATATTTAAGAAATGTATACTGCCCCCCAACCAAAAGCATCCAGCATATTAGAAACCAAGTTGAAGAAAGATCCTTTTTCTGGCTTGAGGCCAAAACATAAGACAGTCCAAAAGCAAAAGGTGAATTATAAACGAGACGAAAAGTCATTTCTCGAACAGTAGGGGTAAGAACAATCATATTTCTCCAAGCATATTAAATAAAAAAATAATAACCCAGTTATAGTGGACCCCATAAACTGGACAACTTGCTAAGCTAGAATCGAACCAGTAAAATGGGAAGAAATGAAACGTAAAAAATTTAGCAAAGAATTCAAAT
>JASJGK010000062.1:0-4150 GCA_033791585.1 SAR324 cluster bacterium
AATATCAAACCAAACTTTGGAAACGGGTAAGATTTCGGAAAAAAAATGGAAATCGGCTGCAAATCCAGAAAATCCAGAAAAATTCTCAAAAAATGAGAATTCCCCCTTCAGTTTGAAAAAGGATGTAAATATTGTAGATTCGCCAAATTCAAAAGAAAACAAAAAATCTGGGAGAATTGAAAGCTCCCGTGCAAATTTAGAGCAATCCGATGCAGATTTAGCTCACTTTGGTGCAAAAGTGTATCAATCTGATGCAGAGCAAAATGAAATTTCAGGTGATTTTGTGGAAAGGACCAAAAACCAAAATTTAGCAAAATTTGGCTTTTCCCAAACACCAAGTTTGTCCTTTGCTCAAACCCAGCAAAACCAAAAAGAATCCATCTGGCAGGAGCTTTCAGGGGTCAAAACCGACCAAGCCCTAAATTACTGGTTGGGGACCTTAAACCAGCATACAGCAAGAAGCTATAAAACAGCCTTTTCCATGTTAGAAAAAAATGGTTTTTTTCGCTCACAGGAAAATTTGCAGTCTTTTGCCCTAGTAAACCATGAAGAGGTGATTGATGAAATTAAGCTTATTCAAGGGTGGGAAGAGTCTACAAAACAAGCAAGGGCGGCGGCCTACATCTCTTTCACTAATTTTTTACAGAGAAGAACCAAGGGCATCATCCATAAAGCCGTAGCCAGTAAGGAGGGAAACAATAAAACCTTTTTTAAAATCAGGGATAAAGTAAAGACAAATCCCCTAAGCAAAGTTGAAACTAAGGAATTTTTAACTGAAATAACTAAGTTAAATCAAAGAGATGGTTTGATTGCTAAGTTAATTTTGCAAGGTGGAAAAAGAAAGGGCGAGGTTTTGAGCTTACAAATTGAAGCGATTGACTTTAAAAAGCGCCAAATTCGTTTTCGTCAGTCCAAAACCAAGGGGGCCATCAAAGAGACAATTATTCACATCCCTGTTGAATTGAATAATGAGCTAAAATCTTACTGTGAAGGACGTAGTGGCCAGTGTTTTATCACACGAAATGGCAAGCCTGTTTTGGCCTTTCAGTTAGATAGAAATTTTTTAAAAGCTGGGGAAATTATAGGGGTTTCGTTTCCTGTTACACCCCATGTTTTAAGGGTTACTCTAGTAACAAGACTAAAAGAAATGGGAGTGCAGGATTCTGATATTATGAAGATTACTGGCCACGCAAGCCCAGCGCAATTAATCGCATACGATCGTAGTGATCAGGCTAATAACATAACCCAAGATCATAGTTTTATTTGACTCGATTTAACTGTAAGCGTTCAATTTTTAGGCAAAAAAAAAGCTAGGTTTTAAGGCCTAGCTTTTTTAAACAGAACCTTTAAAAAGGCTTATTTACATGTCTTAGCAGCTCTTGTGATCTCAACAAGTCTACCATTAGCACCAGGAACAGAACCACGAACCATAATTACGTTTAATTCTGTATCCACTTCGATGATCTCTAGGTTTTGTACAGTATTCTGAACATTACCATACTGACCTGGCATTTTTTTGTTCTTGAAAACACGAGAAGGAGTAGCTGATTGACCAATGGAACCAGTACCTCTGTTGAATCTGTGCCCGTGTGCACCAGGCCCACCTTTAAAGTTGTGACGCTTCATAACGCCTGAAAAGCCGTGGCCTTTGGTTGTTCCAGAAACATCAACAATTTGACCTTTTGCAAATAAAGTAACGTCAAATGTTTGACCAACTTCAATAGTTGCAATGTCATCAACTGAGAATTCACGCATAAAACGAGTAACTTCTTGGCCTTTAAAGTGACCAGTTTTAGCTTTAGTCTGCTTTGCAGCTTTAGCCTTGTTGTATGCCTTAAAGCCAATCTGAGCAGCATCGTAGCCATCAATATCTTGGGTTTTCTTTTGGATAACTGTGCAAGGTCCTGCTTGGATCACAGTTACGGGAATTCGTTCACCGTCTTCACTAAAGACTTGGGTCATACCCAGCTTAGTTCCTAATAGTCCGTTAATCATTTCTGTCCTTTAATCAGAGACCCCTGAGGCTGAATCAGCTGTAGGCGGGGTGTTAATCAGAGCCTCCCTCAAATTTGAGGAGGAATCAATAAACAATAAATATTACTGGATTTTCACCCTTCGTCAATCAAATGATTGCATTATGTGTAATAATTGCGTAAACCTACACTATAGGCTAAAGTAGCCTCCTTTTAATCGATTTTAATACAAAGGTAACATGGCAGCCAATTTTATTTCAAACCTCCCTCCAGCCGCAAAAATTTGGGCAGCCGAGGCCTTAGCTGGTATTATTGTATCCGATGGAGTTGTAACGGGTGAAGAATTAGCTCTTTTACGGGAGTCCATCGCTTTTTTAGACGATATTGAGCAGGTGGGCCGTATAGTAGAAAAGATAAAAAACAAAGAACGAGTTACCTTAGAAATTTTAAGGTGTGAAAGGAAGATGGCAGCTAATATATTGATGTCACTTGCTATGGCAGCCATGACCGATGATAAAATTTCACCGCCTGAAGTGGAGTACTTTGTTTATGTGGCTGGGAAGCTGGGGTTTGACATGCAATTTGCCCACAGGGTTATCCGCTGGGGGCAGGATTTCATCAAGCTGAACAAGGAAAAGAAGACACTGGTGACCATAGGCTCTAGCGCCAATGCAATGTATCAGTAGCTAGTACTTTTCAGCCGCCTTTAGCCTAGGTCATCTTTGGCTAAAGCAGGATGATTTCGTCTGAATCTCGAGCTAAAAACTCTTCCATGGCAGCCATGCCAGCACTTAAGTTCACCTTATAACCTTCGTTACGAAAGGCCATTCCTAGAGCGTGTAAGGTTCTAAATAGGTTGTGACTCCTGCATTGTTCACCCATTTGCCCGATACGAATTATCTCTAAGCCGAAAGCCCCTGAAATTTCCACATTAAACTTCTCAGCCATGTAGCTGCGAACTTGGTACCCATCAATTCCCTTGGGCATATTAATAGCAACTACAGAATTTAAGCGGTATTCCTTAGGGACATAAAGCTCTAATCCCATCTTTTCAAGGCCCTCTTGTAAAGCTAAGCTAGACTGCTTATGGCGGATAAATCTTTGGGCCAGTGTTTCTTCACAAATCAAACGTAAGGCCTCATGCATAGCTAATATACCAGGTACTGGGGCTGTATAGTGATAATCATGATTGCCCCAAAACTCAAAGGAGCCTAAGGCGCTCAGGCACCAATGGGGCCCCGTTTTACCACGCTTTTCTATGACATCCCAAGCATCTTTAGAAAAGGCGATTAAGCTTACACCTGGAATGCTACTCACACCCTTCTGACCACCAGTAATAACAACGTCCAAACCCCAATCATCCATCTTTAAGGGCATGGTGGAAAGGGTACACACGGCATCAACCAAAACTAAGGCCCCATTGGCCTTACAAAGTTGAGCAATTTTCTTTAATTGGGCGTTATAAACACCACAAGAGGTTTCACCTTGCACTAGCGTTACTAAATCGTATTTTTCGCTTTCAAGGGCCTTTTTAATCTCGTCCAGCTTAAGCGGGCTAGGCTCCTTAGCGATAATCCGAGTAACATCAGCACCAACTCCACTTGCCATCTGCCCAAGTCGATTGGAAAAGGTTCCATTTTCCAAAACGAGAGCCTTTTTCCCCTTCCAAAGTAAATTTGTGATTCCCATTTCCATAGCGGCACTCGATGGGCCAGCAACGCCCATTACGTAGGGGCTACGGGTTTGGAATGCGTACTGGGCCAAAACTTTTACATTGTCGACGACCTTATTCATAGTATCACCCAAATGGTTGATAACTACACTATTGGCTTGCGCCACAGCATGGGGAATGGGAACTGGGCCTGCACCCATTAAAAGTAACGGCTCAGAAGGTAAAATCTGGCTCAAGAGTTGAATTTTTGGTGGTGCAAAGCTAGTTAACATAATCTATGGTCTTGAATATAAGTAAAGAACCCCAAATGAAAGGTTCATTTTTGGTGCTTAATGCCTTATTTTGTCTAGTAATATCTTTAAATAGCAAGCATTTTTTTTATTTTTGTCTTGTTATAGGCCGGGGAAAATATGTAAAAAGGAAAAGATTCTTTTTTTTTCCATCTCCACCCTAATTTCTTACCCAATGGCTTTTAATATTTACAAGAGTAATCACTCTGAAAAAT
>JASJGK010000063.1:0-8357 GCA_033791585.1 SAR324 cluster bacterium
ATGGCAACCCCTTCGTATAAACTCACTTCCACATCCATTTGCTCCACTAGCCATTTCCAGCTTTCCCCTACCTGCTCTTTAGAAAGCTCAATCTGCTCATAGCTGCTTTGGTCCATAAAGTGGTAATTGCCGCCATCGACATATAAAAACTGCATTTTTGTGTCTTCTACCGCTGCTTTTGAAATTTTTTCCCCACTTTTCCAAGTACGGTCAAGCATAGAACCATTGATCAGGTTCTTCATTTTTACACGACAAAAGGTATTTCCCTTTCCAGGTTTAACAAATTGAGCGTCAGAAATACGGTATGGGACTTTATCAATTTCAATTCGCAAGCCTTTACGAAGGTCATTAGTGTCGTACATTTGGATAGTAAATAAGATGGTTTCAAAAGAAACCAATTTGCCACAGAAAGGGCAGAAGGGCAAGAATTGAGCTAAAAAAGCTAATATTTTGAGGTAAAGTAAATAAAGTTCAGCCCTTCAGCTAGAGAAAGGGAGACAAACAACTGTCAGGCTGAACTTTAAACTTGGTAGCTAGATGCTGAAAAGAGCTTCCAGTAAAAAGCCTTAAATTTCTTCTGAAAGAGCTTCTAAAGCTTCTCGGTTCTTGATCACAGTCCGACGCTTGATGGTATCAATCAAACCCTTTTGGCGGAATTCCATAAAGGCGTAAGATACTGTCTCGCGTGTAGTAGCAATGCTATTGCCTATTTCTTGGTGAGTAATCATATAGTCAATTAAAGTACCATCTACTGAGTCTTTCCCATGATCTTTGGCCAAGTTCAATAACATTTGAGCTACCTTAGCGTTAGCACTTTTAAACAACAGATTTTCAAGCAAGTTTTCTGTCTCTAGTTGTTTAGAGCCAATGCGTTGTAGAATCCACTGGGTTATTCTGCAATCTTTTTCCATTCTAGCAGCCATTGCCTCTTTAGGCACATAGTGCAAAATGCTATCTTTTTTAACGGATGCTGAATTCTTCCAATCTTGACCCGTAATGGCCTCTGCTTCACCAAAAATAGCACCTGGCCCAAGGCGGTCCAAAATAATTTCCTTGCCGTCAGTTGTTTGTCTTGAGATCTTAACTTCACCATGGTTAATCAAGTAAATCCTATCGCCCTTTTGTCCCGAGGTGAAGATATTGCTTCCCTTTTGAAAAGTGATAAGTTTTCCATGTTCCATAAAAAGTTGTGTAACTTCCTGCGGACTTAGCAGATTTGACCTTTCACTTTCGTGAGGTTCAGAAATTCCCATTTCGACTCCTTTTAGCATGTGCTGTTTTTTCCGATTCTTTTGGGGTAAAAAAATGTCTGTAAATTCGTTTTATGAGGTTATAATACTAAAATATATATAAAGCTCTTGTAACATAGCTTCATTATACAACTTACTCAGATTCACACAAGTTAATTATCATTCATAATTGTTAAAAATTGTAACTAAGTACAATTAACCTTAGCAAAACTAATTTAATTCTCATGTGACATTTTCTCTATTATATGGCATACAAAGATTCAATTGCAAACTTTTATTTAATTGGTTTTAAACCCTCAAAAACGATCAACTTAAAAGGTTAACCTATGGCAGACTTTAAATACCAAGCCTTATTTGAGCAATCTGGACAAGATACCCCCTTCAGAAAAATCTCCAATGACCACGTTGAAGTTAAAGATTTCAATGGTCAAGAATATCTAGTGGTCCAGCCAGAAGCTTTGACTCTGATTGCCGAAGAAGCCATGAAAGATGTCTCTCATTTGCTTCGCCCAGGCCATTTGGCAAGTCTAAAAAAAATTTTAGAAGACCCCCAAGCCAGTCCAAATGATGTCTATGTTGCTACAAATTTACTAGAAAATGCTATCATTGCCGCCGAAGGTGAGTTTCCTTCCTGCCAAGATACAGGTACAGCCATTGTTATGGGCAAGCGAGGTGACCGGGTTATTGTAGAAGGAACTGACGAAGAAGCTTTAAGCAAGGGGATCTGGAGAACCTACCAAAATGACAATTTACGCTACTCCCAATCAGCGCCCTTAACCATGTTTGAAGAGGTTAACACTGGCGATAATTTACCTGCACAAATAGACCTATACGCTACTAAAGGCATGGAATATAAGTTTTTATTTATGGCCAAAGGTGGTGGTTCAGCCAACAAAACCTATCTTTACCAAGAAACAAAAGCACTCCTCAACCCCACAAGAATCATGGAGTTTTTCAAGGAAAAGATTGCCAGCTTAGGCACAGCCGCATGCCCACCTTACCACTTAGCTATTGTGATCGGTGGCACCTCGGCAGAAATGAACTTAAAAACAGTTAAGCTTGCCAGCACAAAAGAATATGACGACCTCCCTACTTCTGGAAACGCCCAAGGCCGAGCCTTTCGAGATTTAGAGATGGAGCAAGAAGTTTTAAAACTAACCCAAGGTTTAGGGTTAGGTGCGCAATTTGGTGGCAAGTACTTCTGCCACGATATTCGAGTAATCCGCTTGCCTCGTCACGGTGCTTCCTGCCCTGTGGGCCTTGGAGTAAGTTGCTCTGCTGACCGCAATATGAAGGGCAAGATTACCAAAGATGGTATTTTTCTAGAACAACTAGAAACCAACCCGGCCCAATATCTGCCCCCTAGTGCCGCTGCCGACAAAACAGAAGTATTAGAGTTGGATTTAAGTATGGGGATGACCAAACTATTAGAAACACTTTCAAAGTATCCTATCAAGACCAGAGTCATGCTCCAAGGCGACATCATTGTCGCCCGTGACATTGCTCATGCAAAGCTGCAAGACAAACTAGATCGTGGTGAAGATTTACCAGATTACTTTAAAGAACATATCGTCTATTATGCAGGCCCTGCTAAGACACCAGAAGGTTATGCTTCAGGGTCTTTTGGGCCAACAACAGCCGGGAGAATGGATTCTTACGTGTCTACCTTTCAAAAAGCAGGCGGCTCTATGGTCATGCTTGCCAAGGGAAACCGAAGCCAAGTTGTCACAGATTCTTGCAAGGAAAATGGTGGTTTCTATTTAGGCAGTATCGGTGGCGCTGCTGCTGTTCTAGGAAAAGAGTGCATAACTAAAGTCGAGCTGATCGAATTTCCTGAACTGGGAATGGAAGCCATTTACAAAATTAGGGTGAAAGATTTCCCTGCATTTATTATAGTAGACGACAAGGGGAATGACTTTTTCCACAACCTAGATTAGCTTCAGTTGGGATAAAATCAGGTTAAAGCCCTCGGGGTATCAATTTTGGCTAGGAAATTGCTTTAATCAAAGCAGGCTCAATAAAAAGCAAACCCCTAGTCAGACGACCTGAAAATGAAACCAGTGATATTAGGAATAATTTTTTCCATACTTTTTTTCGGCTACCAAATTGGTTATGCCTCAAACCCTATAGCGCAATTTGAATACCCCAGAGAGTGTTCTCAATCTAGATATAGTTGTGTGTTAAAGTATGAAGACGAAGCACCTTTCTTTTGTTTGAAATTAGCAAAACAGAGGAATAAAAATGCTCGGCAACAACCGAGAACGGTAAAATTTCATCGTTGTGTAAAAAGATACCCGGCGATTTTAAAACATAAGCCACAACCTAAAGAAGGCTAAAAAAATGGCGGTAGACCCTTTTGAAGCGGCAATGGCTCAACTCCAGCAAGACCCTGGAGAAAGACCCACTGACGCCCCTAAAACTAAACCTGCGCAAACCAAAGAAGAGATTGCAGCAAGTGCCGCCCCTCAGGCCAAACCTATAGACCCGTTTGAGGCTGCACAAGCTGCCATCGATCCTTTTGAGGCTGCCCAAGCCTCCATCGACCCTTTTGACGCTGCTTTAAGCTCAATAGACACTGGTGCCGATGCTGCTGACCCCATTGCCAATGCCTTAGCTATCGCAGATAGCCAACCTGCCCCCGTTGCAGGCGCAAAAAAAGATGATGGTGAGTTCCATGTAGATATCAATTTTTTAATGGATATCAACCTGACCCTTACCTTTGAAGTTGGCCGAGCCAAGATGTATATTAGTGACCTCTTAAGCTTAGGTCAGGGTTCTGTAATTGAACTTCACCGACTTGTAGGTGAAGATTTAGAGATTTTAGTTAATGGAAATTTGTTGGCCACTGGCGAAGTTGTTGTTGTGAACGAAAAATTTGGTGCTAAGTTGACCAAAATTTTATCACCGGAAGAACGAGTCACAAGACTTGGACCATCGCCAATTTAACCCCTCTCTTAAAATTGGCCACTAAAATAGACTTGGACCCGATACAAAAATCCCATTTTATGGAAAAGGCTATTTCTCTTAGCCTAAAATCCTTTGGCAAAACTCAGCCTAACCCCTTGGTTGGCGCAGTTTTGGTGGATGATTCTGGTGAGATCATAGCTACTGGTTACCACAAAAAAGCGGGGGCCGCCCACGCTGAAGTGGACTGCCTTAAAGATTGCCCCATCGCCCCTGAAAACTCGACCCTATTTGTTACTCTAGAGCCATGTAATCATACTGGTCGCACTCCACCTTGTACCCAATTACTGATCGACAAAAAAATTTCCAAGGTAATTATCGGCACTCTAGACCCAAATCCTTTGGTCAGCGGCAAAGGTGTTGAACGATTAAAAGAAGCAGGCATTGCTGTGGAAGTAGGTATTTTAGAAACAGAGTGCCGAGAAATAAACCAGATATACAATCACCATATCACCACTGGTTTGCCCTTTATCACCATCAAAGCAGGGATCACCTTGGATGGTCGGATCGCCCTGGCTTCAGGGGAATCCAAGTGGATTACCAACGAAGAATCACGCGAGGTTTCTCACCACATCCGTAGCCAGAGACAAGGGATTTTAATTGGGAAAAAGACCCTGATCAAAGACAATCCACAATTAAATGTTCGCCATGGTGAAAACCCAACCCAACCCGTTCCCATTGTTATTTCTAATCAAGTAGAGGTATTTCCAAAACTAGAATTTTTCAAAGACAAAAACCGAAAAAAATTCTGGCTGGCAAAAGAGGCCCCCACTAGCGAAATTATAGAAAAGCTATTAGAATCTTCCATAGAAGTTTTAACTCCTCCTGTTGGTCAAGATTTTCTAGAATGGGGAATGAAAGAACTTTGTAAAAAAGGCATAGTATCTATTTTAATTGAAGGTGGTGGCGTGACCATTGCCGAATTTGTTAAAGCCAAACTAGTCAATGAAATGCTGCTTTTTATGGCTCCCAAGTTGATAGGGGGCACAGAGGCCCCTAGTTTTTGTGGGGATTTGTCTCTAGAAAGTTTGGCACAAACCCCTAATTTCGAATTTGTGCATTCTGAGATTCTGCCTGCTGGCGATCTTATGTTGATATTAAAACCCAAGGTAGTGTAATGTTTACAGGTTTAATTGAAGAAGTTGGTCAGGTAATTTCCATCAGCCCCATTGGCCCAAGCCAATCCCGTTTAAAATTAAGCTGTAAAACTGTGCAGGCCGATATGAAAATAGGCGATAGCCTCGCTGTCGACGGCATTTGCTTAACCATAGTGGCCTTTGACCAAAGTTCAGTCGAGTTAGAGTTATCTTCTGAAACCGTGAAACACAGCCTTTTTGGAACAGCGACCCAAGGTGCCAAAGTAAATCTGGAACGTGCACTAAGACTGGGTGACCGACTTGGTGGGCACATTGTGCAAGGCCATGTAGATGCGATTGCTAGCTTGATCCAAGTGATCAAAGAAGGAAATTTCTACCAGTTGCATTTTTCTTTACCAAAGGAAATTGCAAGGTATATATCCAACAAAGGTTCTATTACCATTAACGGCATTAGCTTAACCATTGCCACTTTAAGCAATGAAAATTTTTCTATCGCTATCATTCCTCATAGCTACCAAGAAACCAATTTGAGTGCTTTAATGGTAGGCTCTAAGGTGCATTTAGAATCTGATATATTGGCCCGCTACACTGAATCCTTATTGATGCCCACTGCCTCAGGGCCTAAATCTGGCTCAGAATCAAAGGTCAGTATGGAATTTTTGGCAGAGCATGGATTTGGCAACTAACCTCTTAGCCTTAGACTTAGGTAATAGCAGGCTCAAAGCTGCTTTTTTGGTGGGAGAAAAAATTACAAACTTCTCCCTCGAATCCTCTGACTTAGAAAAAAATCTTGGGAGCCTATTCAAAGAAATTAGCCTTTGTGGTAAGTTGCAAGGTATCATTCTCTGCTCAGTACAACCAAGCAGCACAGAAAACCTCTGCAAAGAGGCAAAAAAAGCCTTTGGTCTAGAGCCTGTAATAGTAGACCAAATTCTGCTTGAAAAGCTAGGGCTGAAAACAGAAACTGTCGGCGCAGGTAACGACCGCCTTGCCACAGCCTATGGTCTATGGTTAGAATATAGACAAAATTTACTCATTGCTGATTTTGGGACGGCCATTACACTAGACGCCATAAACCTCGAAGGTGAATTTTTAGGCGGCAGCATTAGCCCAGGGCTAAAGCTTTGCGCAGAAGCACTTAAGAACGAAACAGCGCAGCTTTTTGAGGTGCCTTTAGAGCCGCCAAAAGAAGTAATTGGAAAAAATACGACCCAAGCAATGCAATCTGGCATCATTCTTGGAAATGCTTACATGACGAAGTGCCTTGCGGAAAAATTTGCCCGTCACTGCGCTTGTGACTTCTACAAAATTGTCACTGGCGGTTCAGTAAAGCTCGTTCACCCCTATTTAGGTGAAGAGTGGGATGCACAAGAAAACGCAACTATATTGGCATTAAAAAATATTTACACGGCTGTAAAAGGCTTTCAACCTTAAACGAGAAAAACCATGGGTGATGACGACGGATTCGACTTAGACGACGATCTAGGTTTGGATGACGATGGCGACGATGGTGGCATTGGCGCATTAGATTCTGATATGGATGATGATGACGCTGGCTTAGATGCCGGTGGCGATGCTGGGGAAACCGAGCTTGATTCATTTTTTGAAGACCTAAGTTCTATCGATGATACCGAACCTGAACCAGCAGCTCCAGCAGCTCCAGCGGCGGCGGCAGCTCCAGCAGCAGCGGCTCCAGTAGCAGCGGCCCCAGCAGCGGCAGCCCCAGCTAAAAAGGGTGGCATGATGAAAATCATAGCTATCATTTTAGTATTGGCAGGCCTTGGTGGTGGTGGTTGGTTTTATATGAATCAACCAGAAGAAGAGTTTGTGATGGAAGAAGCTCCTATGGTTGAAGAGACCATAGAGCCTGTAGAGCAAAAACTAGTTTTGGAAATGGAAGAAAAGCCAGCTCCAAGGCCACAGCCTAAAAAGATTGTGAGAAAATTGCCTCCACCCCCTCCCCCTGAACCTATTATTGAGGCTGTTAGGGCTACACCTAGGTTTTTAGTGCAGGTAGGTTCTTGTTCCTTTGAGCGTTGTAAAAAAGAATTTTCAACGAGAATTCGTGGAATGGGTGAGCCAGTACATTATAGAACCAGCGGAGAAAAGTTTGATTTCATTTCCTTGGTTACAAAACAGATTTTTGGGATTCGTGATGCTGAAAACTGGATTCGTATGATCAATGAAGCTAACGAACGAGTTGGTGTTGCAGGATTGGTAAAGCAAAGTAATGGCTACCGTGTAAGCATGGGAACCTTTACCAGCTTAGAAAAGGCAAAAAGTTTAAAGGTTTACCTTGAAGGTCTTTTTCCGAAAGAAGGTCTAATGTTAAATTTAGAACACATGCAGCAAGATTACAAAACAGTAAAAATCTTTGCAGGTCCTTATACCACAAAGCGTAACGCAAGAAAGGCTTTGGATAATTTTAGATCCAAAAGAGAATTCACTGGTGCCTTTATAACTAGGTATTAAGCTACTTCCTTTAAGTTGGAGCTTAAAAACCTTAAGAAAAATGCTCTAGCGACTTTATAAAAAAACAACTATATTCTAGGGGTCTAGGCCTCTAAATTTAAAAAGGGGCTTTTCAGCCCCTTTTTTTTTATGCGCCAAATAACTATTTTTTTTCTTTTTGTCTTTTTTTCCTTAAGCCAAATTACCTTTGCGCAACCTATGGCTTTGATTGAAGGTTTTGACTCAGAAACCACTAGGCACGCTCAAAAAATCAACCAGCTCTTAAATGCCTACCAGCTCGAGTCGAGCGGTGATTTAAAAAGGGCAAAAAAAACTTGGGGTTTGGCTCCTGACAGCCTAACAAAATCGAATCATCTCTTTTTTATTCAGTTTTTTTTAAATAAACCCATTCCACCTACCTCTAAAACCCAAGTTGTATTTCAGGGGAACTACTACCTTTGGAGGCACCAGTACGCTAAGGCAAACAAGCTACTGGAATCTCGAGCTATATTAAGCGCTTCAGAAAAAATCCTGTTGATCCATGCCCAGTTAGCCTTGGGTAAGTACCAAAAAGCGGCCAAAGCCCTCGCCCAGT
>JASJGK010000064.1:0-6029 GCA_033791585.1 SAR324 cluster bacterium
CCTGTAGAAAAACCAGTGCTTTCTGGTGTTATGATGGTGGAAAATGGCCGATCAGGCTCCCAAGCGGCCCGTTTGATGAAACAAGTTTTTGAATACTACTTTACTGAGATCGCCCCTGGTGAAGGGCAAAAAAGGTCATAAAAATGAAATTTACGCAAAGCTGCCCCTTAATTTTAGCGAGTGGTTCGCCCAGAAGAAAAGAATACTTTGAACGCTATGGCTTTGATTTTGAGATCTTAAAGGCAGATATCCCTGAGGAACCAAAGCCAAATGAAAAGCCTGAAGCCTTCGCTTTGCGCTTGGCACGTGAAAAGGGTGCCGCTGTTAGGGAGAAATGTGCCCATGATTTTAATGGCTTGATCATTTCAGCCGATACCATAGTTGTTTTAGGCGACGAGATCATCGGTAAACCGAGGGGTAAGGATGACGTGCTGCCCATGCTACAAAAGTTGGCAGGCCAGACGCACCAGGTGATTACAGCCTATGCTATTTTAGGGAATGGAGTTGATGTTGTAAAAGCTGTAACCACAAATGTGGAGTTTTACCCAGCAATGTTACCTTTACTTTTAGCCTACAGTAAAACCATAGAACCTCTTGATAAAGCAGGTAGTTACTCCATCCAAGGTGTGGGTAGTTTTATGGTCAAATCAATTGAGGGGAGCTATAACAATGTTGTGGGTTTACCAATTGAACATTTACTGCAAGACTTAAGCAAATTTAAGGCAATTTCGATTTAGAATGCCTGCAAATCTACAACCAACAAGATTAGACCAGCTTAGTTAAGCCTGCTCCAGACCCCAATAAGAATGAAAAAATTTGCCAGTTTAGCTTTATTTTGCAGCCTCTTTCCCTTAAGTGGAATGGCTGGAACAGTAAACTTTGTGCCAGAAGGTATTTTAAAGTTTGACCTCAAGACTTCCAATAGCAATTACTCTAAAGTTTACCGCCATAGAAACTTGGAAGATGACCTTTTGAGTCAAAAATTGCGTCGCTATGGCATAGAAGACACGGAAGTTACAGGCGACCTTGCAGAAGCCGAGACCATTACCAATTTTTCTTTTAGCTATGGGCTTAGCGATACTTGGAACCTGCAATACACTGGCTCTCAGGTGGAAAAAGCCAGAACCTCTAATTTAACCTTGGCCAGTGGTGCCAGTGATGCTGCTACTAGCTTTGTAGAAGAGTACCAAAGTCAAAGTGTTTCAGGTTTAGGTGATAGTCAGTTGATGTTGGGATGGCGCTACTCTTATACAGATAAATTTGATTTTCGCTGGAACTGGACCTATATCCATGATGATGGAGCAAGTAGCTATGATGATGTGGCGCACTATAACGTGGGTACAGGTAACAAGGGTGTGCTTATGGAATTGCTCATGGATTACTATCCCTTAGAAGGTGGGCAAGTTTTTCAAACCAGTTTCTGGGTTGCCGACACAGAACATAAAAGTTTAGCCGATGAAAATGGTGATCTGCAAGAGCTGAGATTAGGTCAATCCCTGGGTTACAATGCTCACTGGCTGGCCCTAGAAGGTAATGTTTTTTGGGGTGCAGGTATTGAAGCGACCCAGCAGACAGCCTCAAAATTTGGTGATATAGCCTTTTATAATGAAGGTAACAAGATGGATTTTATAGTTCGCCTGGGCTATGGAAATATGAAGCAGTTGGAAGGGGACAATGTGCCGGCCCTACCTTGGGAAGCGGAATTTGACTATGTTGAAACCATCTTAGGGATTAACGCTAATCTACTTAAAGGCTATCGAGCTAGTTTCAGTCTCTATTTCTAAAAAGTTATACTTTAGAATTTAAGTCAGAAATTTTTAAACAAAAAAAATCCCCATCTTACACAAGTTAAGATGGGGATTTTTTTTTGGGTTAAGCCCCACCCAATATCTTTATCAAATAAGGGCGGGCTTAAATTAAGAAACTACTTTCTTTTAATGTGACGTAGACCTTGGTTAAGCTCTACTTTTCTCATGCGAATATTCAGAGGAGTCACTTCTAAAAGCTCGTCTTCAGAAATAAACTGCAAGGCCTGCTCTAGGCTTGGCTTTTGGATGGGAGTCAAAATAGTAGCATCATCCTTACCAGAGGAACGAACGTTACTCAGTTTCTTTTCCTTAGAGGCGTTTACGTTTAAGTCTTGGTCACGGTTGTGTTCCCCGATTACCATGCCTTCGTAAAGAGCATCCCCTGGAGTAACAAAAAGTCTTCCACGAGGTTCTAAGTTAAAGAGAGCGTATGGAACAGCTTTGCCAGTTCGATCAGCTACCAGTGAACTGGTAGACTTAGTGCCAAAGTCACCTTTGTATTCTTCGTAACCCTTAAGGTAAGAGTTTAAAAGGCCCGTACCCTTTGTGTCTGTTAAAAACTCATCTCGGTAACCGATCAAAGATCTTGAAGGAGCTTCAAATTCCAACTTAGCTCTACCTGAACCGTAGTTTTGCAAATTGATTAAGCGGCCTTTTTTGCGACTTAGTTTTTCAGTAATGATACCTGTAAAACCTTCCTCACAATCAATGTATAAATGCTCGATAGGCTCCATTTTGACGCCATCTTTTTCTTGCATAATAACTTCTGGGCGGCCAACGGTAAGCTCGAAGCCTTCACGTCTCATGGTCTCAATTAAAATAGCCAACTGAAATTCACCACGGCCTTTAACCATAAAATGTTCTGAATTTTCAGTTTCTTCAACTTCAATAGCAATGTTGTTTAGAGTTTCTTTTGTTAAGCGTTCCCAGATCTTAGAAGACTGGACAATCTTACCTTCTTTACCAGCAAGTGGAGAAGAGTTTGGTGAGAACTTCATGGACACAGTAGGTTCATCTACACGCAAGCGAGGTAACGCTTTAATATTATTCTTCAAGCAAATGGTATCGCCAATTTTAGCGTCATCCATTCCAGCTAAGATAACGATCTCACCAGGTTCAGCTGACTCTTCTTCAGAAAGGCCAAGGCCTGAATAAACTTGGAGTTTAGTCGGCTTAATGTTTTGGGCAATACCATCTTCATCAACACGAACCAAAGATTCTTTAATGTTTATGCTTTGATTTTGCAAGCGACCAATGGCAAGTCTACCGAGGTAGTCTGAATAACCAAGATCAGAAACCATGATTTGTAAAGGCTCATCTTCCTTGATAGTTGGTCCAGGGATTTTTTCCACAATAGCGTCGTAAAGAGGCTTTAGTGTAGTCGATGGATCTTCAAGTGAAGTCTTTGCAACGCCGTCACGGCCAATAGCAAATAAAAGTGGGAAGTCTAGTTGGTCTTCATCAGCGCCAAGGTCAATAAAAAGGTCATAAACCTCGTTGGTCACTTCTTCAATTCTAGAATCGGGTCGGTCAATTTTATTGATACAAACGATCAAAGAAAGATTCAAAGCCAAAGCCTTTTCTAACACAAATCTTGTCTGTGGGAGGGGGCCTTCACTTGAGTCAACCAAAAGGATAGCACCATCGGCCATGCTCAATGCACGTTCTACTTCACCACCGAAGTCAGCGTGACCTGGTGTATCAATGATATTAATCTTGGTGCCTTCGTAGGTTAAAGCGCAGTTTTTAGCAGCAATGGTAATTCCTCGTTCTCGTTCGAGGTCCATGCTGTCCATCATGCGGTCATCAGTAGCTTGGCCTTCTCTAAAAAGTCCGCCCTGCTTAAAGAGCTGGTCTACTAGAGTTGTTTTACCATGATCAACGTGCGCAATAATGGCGATATTTCTTATCTTTTCGTTTTGTTTCATTTCTTTCCTTTAAAAACAATCAGTTTATAACATTCCGAGTCCGAAGTAAAATTTTTTATATGGAGTTAAATCAGCGACTTAGAATGATTTTTTTATTTGGATTTAGGCGAAGGGTAAAATTAGGCTGGTTTTTTGCTGCTTTTTCCTGTATAAGACGCCTAAATTTAGGCTTTTTATCGCCGCTATCAACTTTTTTATCCACTGGATTAACCAATATGGATACTATTTTGATGGGGCAATTGACAAATGAGTTTTAGCTGGGGCTGATGAATAGCATTTGAGTCCTTTGGACATGCCTTGGTTATTTTTGAAAAAATATCGGCCTTGGTTACCCCAATACAAAAATATGCAAGCTCACCTAAACATTGCCTTTAGATTTAAGAACAATGAACGAAAAGACGAGTGCAGGAGTAGGAACACCGTGCAAAAAAAGAATTGGAGGTGGGGGCAGCGCCCGTAAATGACTGGAGTTTGGCAGCTTGTTGGGGGAGCAAATGTAGAGTAAAAAAGAGAAAGCAGCTAAAAAAACTAGCTCTTAACCATCCGCCCCAAAGTTTCATTTATTTTAGCAACCTTACTGGTAATCCGCCCATCTTTGCCCGAGCGAGCATCAATCTTGATAGAGCAACTGATTCTAGCGCAGTCGCTATTCATCTTGTCATAGCAATCTTTCACAACAGACATTACTTCATCCCATTCGCCCTCAAGGACTGTGCCCATGGGGTTGAGTTGGTAGTCGATGCCTGACTTGTCGATGATATCAATGGACCGAGCCACATACTTAGAGACAGACGCCCCTTGGTCTAAGGGGGTCATGGAAAAAGATAGCAAAACAGACATGTTATGGTCTCAGACTAAGGTAGTTTTGTACATAATCCCTTACGCCTTCTTCTAAGGCGGTGAAAGGCTTATTGTAGCCCGCTTTTTGAAGCTTTTCCATATCCGCTTGGGTGAAGTATTGGTACTTATCCTGCAAATGTTCTGGCATAGGGATGTATTCAATGTTTGGCTCTAGGTCTAAAGCCACAAAGGTAGCTGTCACCAAGTCTTTAAAAGAGCGGGCTTGGCCTGTGCCTAGGTTGTAAACGCCGCCCAGTTTTTTCTTCTGCAAAAAGAACCACATAACCTCGCAGATATCTTTGATATAGACAAAATCCCGAAGTTGCATACCATCTTCATAGCCTTCTTTGTGCGACTTAAAAAGCTTCACAAGGCCATCTTCTTTAATCTGATCAAAGGCTTTGTTTACTACACTTCGCATGTCATCTTTATGGTCTTCTTTAGGGCCGTAAACATTAAAAAACTTGAGGCCAACCATGTTAGATAAAAAGCCCTGTCGCTCCATCCAAAGATCAAAGGCATACTTAGAGAAGCCATAAGGGTTCAAGGGCTTAAACTGTAAAAGGTCAACCTGGTCGCTATAACCTTGGGCGCCATCCCCGTAGGTTGCGGCACTAGAGGCATAGATGTATCTAACCTTATGCTGGTTGCACCAAAGGGCCAAATGTTGGGAGTAGCGGTAATTATTTTCCATTAGGTAGTCAGCATTCATCTCTGTAGTTGCGCTACAGGCACCCATGTGGATAACAGCTTCAACATCGTCACCAGAGAAATCTTGCCCGATCACCTGCTCTAAAAAGTCTTCTTTATCGACATAGTCAATGTACTTAAGGCCAATCAAATTTTTGTAGGCTGTGCCCTTTTCTAAGCGGTCCACAACCAAAATATCTTCAATCCCTTGCTCATTTAAAAACTGGATCATATAAGAGCCAATAAAACCTGCTCCACCTGTGATAATATACATTATTTCTCCTTATCGTTGAGTTGTGCCTCAACTAATTTTTTAAAAGTTTCGCTCACTTCCACCCTTTGCATTAGTTCTGAGTAAGAGGCTTTTTCAGCCTCGCTAATTTCAGGATTTGAGCATAAAAGTTTATACTTATAGTACCTGGTATCAAGGGCATCCAACGGCCCTAAGTCTGTTTCAAAGGTTTCAACCTTTTTGTTTTTTGGGTCGAAAAATTCATCTATTTTGAAGTTTAAATCTTCTGCTACACACTCACAATTTTCCCCGTGGGGCAGGGTGGGTGGTACTTTTTCATGGTGGTCAGGCCCAAAGGTTTTGCCTTCGGAGCGCAGACAAGCGGCTGGCGTTGATTTAGTTATTTTGGTGGTGACCTTAATGCCACGTAAGGTTATCTGGCGGTCACGGCTCGTTGGTTTGGGCACAGCCTTTCTCATCTTGAGCCAAATCACTAGGGCTGCAATGCCTAAAATTAGCCAAAATTGAGGG
>JASJGK010000065.1:0-6322 GCA_033791585.1 SAR324 cluster bacterium
TCAGGTAACTCAGGCCGCAGCACAGGCCCCCATTTGCACTTTGCTGTTTACACCACCTCCTTCGATCTAGAAACGTTAAATAAAACCTTGGCTGTATCTTTCAGCAATACTTCAGCCCAAATAATGGGCCTGCAAAATGACACAGACTATACAGCGACAACCTTTACTGTAGATGAGTTTGAGTGAGTTTTGATACAAGCTCAGTTCTCCCTAGCCAAGTTTAGGTTTTTATGGGATTCTTAAGCTAGCTTAATCAAGCTAGACCACATAGTAAAAATAAATCTTAAGCCTTATTTAAAGGGATTGCTATGTTCTATCACGTTGAAATTAAGACCCACCAAGACCAATTGATTCAAGTCAAAAATGTTTCTATGGGCGACATTGCCAAAAGACACTTTTACCCATTTGAGATGGGAGAAAAAATCAACTTCTACGGTCATTCAATTTCAAAAAAAGACACAAAATTTTTGCGCATTTTAGCCAGCTCAGAGCGAGTTGATTTAAGTGAGCAAAAGCTTTTTGCCCCTACAACGGACCTAAAAACACTCAAAGTGGGGCTAGACCACGACCCAATTTGGGATGACACGGTTGATTTTTTGGCCACTGTCCAAGGGTTTATTGCAAGATTTACTAGCAGGCGGGCCGGCCTTGATGACCACAGCCTTTTGCGAACCGAAGCACCCTCAATTTGGACTCGTCCAAAACACACCAAATCTCTATAAACAAAATTAAAGGAACTACATGAAAGCACAGGCTCTATTTCAAATTATAACTTGGGACGAGGCTCCCTACCAAGATGTAAGCAAATCCCAAAAGTTGGCTAAGGCTAGCGTAGTTTTTAAGTTGGAAGGTGAAATATCTGGTACAGGTAAGGTTGAATACCAGCTTTTTTACCATGAATTCAATGTAGAAGACCCCCTAAATTCTAATGCAGAATACCAAGGCATGTTCTTTTTTGAAGGAGAAGTGAATGGGAAAAAAGGCAGCTTTGTTATGATAGAGAAAGGTTTATTCCACAAAGGAGAAGCCGATTCCTCTTTAAAAATCATCCCCAACTCTGGGACAGGAGAATTAGAGGGTATATTGGGGCAAGGCGACTACCGAGCCAGCCATGGCACTTCAAACCTAAGCTTGGACTATGAGCTTTAGTTAGATTAAGATTCTTTGGGTTGTGGTGAAGGGGACTTCACCACAACCAACTTGGGGTTTTTAATGATTTGTAACTGGCTTAATCAAAGTTAAACAAAGTGCTGCTTTTAACCTAAATCAAAAACCATGGAAAATACCTCTACATAAAACCACTGGTCTAGCATAGCTGGGTCCTTCAAACTGGGCCAAAGAGAGGAATCCTCGCACCAAGAAGCAAATTCATGTTCCATGAGCTTTAGACTATTGGCTGCCAACCAAACTTTTATCTCTGCAGGCTCATCTTGCTCCGGAACTAAGTAGCTGTGGGGGTCAATCTGAATATCAACCAAGGTAAATTTGTTTTTCTCTGGTGAGTCTAATTTTTCTTCAACTTCATTTATCCATTCTAAAAATAGCTGCCCTGGCCTTACTACAACCAGTGCTCGATCAATCAGTTCCATAATCCCTTATAATTTTAAGTTTGGCTTAAACCTAAAACCTTTTCCACTCTTTGCCAAGAGCCAGAAGCCAGCAAAAAAAATTATTCTAGTATTGTTAGATTTTTTAGTACTTAATGATTGTTGCTTTTAGGAGCTAAAAATCAACAGACTTAATGAAAGCTTCGCTCATAGCCACTGCAAAGTTTTTACTCAGAAAACCAATTGCTCTGGCTGGAACTTCTCCCATTACCTCACATTCAAATAAGGGGATAAATCGAGATAGACAGAGCTAGACTTTAAAAAGGAAAGAGACATGATTGGTTGGGTACTTTGCCTTTGGCCCTAGCTTTTTTGAATTGGCCTGATTTGGGATTGATAGCCCTTTCAGGGTGATTATTTTTCAAGCTAAATGCTATCTTAGGCTCAGTGCAAACTCACAGAGAAAGCTCTAAGCCCAAGGCAAATTCAGGCCTTGAAGACTTGAGGCGGAAACTCTAAGCTTCCCCCTTAAGAGAGAAGCAAGAAATAAGAGGGAACCAAGAAAGTGACTATTTCTTTTTCTTCTCTTGATTAGCAGCGGTAATGGCATCTTGGATAAGAATCATTTCATGGCGATCTGCAATGACTTTGGTCATGTTTTCAGACCAGTCAGTGAGCTTTACTATCATTTCAGGGGTGAAAAGAAACCACTCCCTCACTTGGGCTAAAAAAGCATGCTCTGTACTGCTGAAGTCTGAGTCGGCTGCAACAACCACGACCAACTGACAATAGATATCAATCAAATGCCGATCTGTGATCCCTTTAGGGATGTTATGTAACCCAGGCATGGAGCCTTTGATCTTAAAAATTTCAGCGATGAGTTTTTTTTGTCTCGCTGTTAAAAACTCAATGGTCATCAAGAGTAATGTAACTTCTTCTCTCTCAACATCGCCGTCAGTTTTAATGGCTTCAACCATTAATTTGCCAAACCAAAGCCTTTGATCTTCATTAAATTTATGTAGTGGAACAAACATTTTTCTTCATCCTTTTGACTTAAAAGCTAGTAATTTCTTGTAAAATTAGCAGGATAGTTGATCTTTGTGTAATCTTTTTGCGAAGTTAAAATTTATCTGCTTTTAAGCCCGCTTAGAATCACGTTCAAGGCAAAGTTTTTTATATTTTTCTTGATTGATAATTGTTGAAGGCTTGTGTAAAATATTTTATCAAACCACTTTTTTATAGGGATTAGAATGGCACTTCTTAAGAAAAAACAACAAACAACAACTGAGCGACTACTCAAACTAGTTGCAGATGGAAAAGCCCATCTAAATAAGGAACTTGGTAAAGAGATTAAGCAACAGCTAGAAGATTTCGCTTTAGCAGCCCAAAAGGCCCTGACCACAAAGCATACGGTAGACTTAGAAAGACTAAAGGCCCAAGTAAAAGCCTTAAAAGAAGAAAATAGTCACCTGAGCAGCCAACTTAAGGGAAAAAATAAGATACTAGATAAGATTAATAAATTGGCAGCAAAGTAGCCCACCTTTAATTCTCCCTGACTTACTCTAGCAGGGAGGTTACATTAAATAAGTAGTTATGTTGTATAAGAATTTAGGTGCCAATGAAGCTAAGTGGCAAAAATAGTCTTTACCAATTCCATTAGTTCCTTTTCCTTTTCATGGAATTCACTATCTGCCTTTGCTACAGCTTCAAGGTATTTTAACATCATTCGTTTGCCTTTGCGGTCAAGCATTCCATTCATAATCTTACAAATTTCAGCAGGGTCTGAAAGGCTTTCTGTGTCGTTGATTACCTCTCTAAAATCGGTAGAATCAAAAGTTGGAAAAATTTCACGACCGATTTCTTCGGCCACAATAATCTCTTCATCTTCAATTCTTTCATCAGCGCGAACCATTGCAGCAGCAAGGTTATACAATCCATTGAGCAGGTAATCTGTTTTTTCTTCTTCTTTTTCAGGCAAAGAGGCTACCCCGCTGGCAATGGTATATTTGTGTTCTAGCACCGTTAATTCCTCTTCAATTTCCTCTAAACCAGAAATCAAAGAAAGAGAATTGCCTGATTCCAACATTGCCTTTTTCCAGTAGATTTTTGTCAAGTCCACCCCTAGAGTCGTAATCCTTTCCAAAATAGTAGAATGGGTATCACTTGGATGAGAAATCCTTGACTTTAATACACTATGAACCTCTTTATTCACATTTTTAGGGCCAAGGTCATATCTAACACTATCTTGAAAGAGCTTCCCTAAATTTTTTGAAATTTTACCTGCACTTAATCTAGAAGTATTTTTACCCGAAACCGCCTCCCAGGTTTTTGAAAAAATTTGGATTTTGATTAAAGCCGTGGCAAAGTTGATTGGCCCGGAAACCTGGGCACTTAACGAATCCGCTTCAGCCTCTCTGATTTTGCTGATTGCTAAAATGTTGTCTGCGAAGATAGAAAGAATATTTTTGAGCATGATAACAGCTGGCAGCATGGGGAGGTAAACCTTACCTTCAAGGTCTTTTTTTACCAATGCCCAGGAGGAGAGAAGACCAGAATAGACCGGTGAAAATTCCTCCGAATAAACCACATCCTTTCCTGAAAAGTGCCCTAATTCATGACCAACAATGGCCTTTAGCTCTGTAATAGAAAGCAACCTGAGCAAGGTTCCAGAAAGGTAGAGGGTCTCGCCTGTATAGGCCGCACCTTCAAGGCCTGCTATATGGATATCAGTATTTGTAACAAAGCATTTTGGCTCTAAGCCTAAAATGATTCGTTTGGGCGTTTTCGCATTGACTGACCTTGCAACTTCTTCGACCAACGCAAAAAGTTCTGCTCCCTTTTCTTTGGTAATTTCTGTGCCCACAAGTGTTAAGATGGGTTTTCGCCCCAAAGAATAAACGGCACTTAAAAAACTTAAATAAGAAACAATTACAAAAAAGCTGACTAGACCAATAGCAAAAAACTCATCATGGGAAGCAAAATGGGAACCGATATTCCATATGGATAGGGTTAAAACCAATCCTTGAAAAAATACAGCTGCGATTAGGCACACCCACATGGCACGAACAGCAAAAGGGAAATAGTTAGAGACACGAGTCCGGTCTTGACCAGAAACAAGAGCTGCAATCCAAAGTAGAAATAGCGGAATCACCCCAATTATCCCTGTCACAAGTGAAAGAAATTTGAGTCTCCGAACGGAAAAGAATTCAGAGCAAACGATTTGAGCGCCACTAAGATTACTGATGTGCTCGTTGGTGCAAATAGCCTCTATTGTAGAAAAACCTTCCATCAAAAAGCGAGAACCCAGATCAGTAATAATCCAGATACTCGTAACAAGACCCAAGGACGGGATAAACCACATTACAAAAAGGAAAGAAAACAGATTTTTCATTATATTTAATATTAAAGCTTAGGCCCAAACCAATTTTATAGTTTTGTTTGGCCAAAATTGCGTTATCTTCTACTAAACTTAAGGTTTTATAGCCCTAAAGGCTGGCTATTATCTATCAAAAGCTATGAAATATTAGACTAAATCCTCCTTTAACAGAAAACTCGCACAGCCAAGAGAAGCAAAAAGCGAGCAAAAAAAGAGACCTAGGCAAAAAAGCTTTGCTCCAATCCCATTTTTTTCTTTAACAGAGACAAAAACTGAGCTTTATTCAGAGCCTAACTAGGCGCAAAATCAGGGTTCGCTGGGGTTATTTTGAAAGTCATGAGACAATGTGGGGTGCATTACTTTTTGGCAAGCCTGCAATCGTGCCAAGCTTGCGGCGTAGGCCAAAAGGCTTACTATGGCTTCTTCTCCAAACCCTAACATCTGAGCTGCTTTTTCCACCATGGCCATTTCAATCAATGCGAGGTCGCCATCTAAAGTCCCAACTCGAATAATTTCAATGATCATTATTTGTGCTTTGTCGTTTGAAATTCCCTTAGGTGGATGGTAAAAGTTGTATTCTGCGCAATTAGGGTCTGCCTTTTCTAAGGATTCGATTTCTGCTTTGCTAACCCATAACATGGCAGTTTTTAGAGCCTCACATTCTTCGGCTGACACCCAACCATCGGCAAAGATGACCTTCCAAATAACAAAGTACATCCACTTTCTTTCATCATGTGATAATCCAGAAAAAGTCATAGTATTTTTGTGGCTTGAATTCAAAACAAGTTTCTATCCCAATTAGGAATTTAGCCGCTAACTATTGAGCGGCCCTAAAGAAGAAAGGCTTTATATTGCAAAATTTATAATGGCATAGTTTACATTTGTTCGAAACTAAAAAAAATAATCAAGTATTTCGAAAAAAAAGAAAATCCCCTCATTTTTACTGTGCAGTCCACTAATTTGCTATCTCCTATATAACATAGGCCGCATATCATCCATCATATTCAAAATTATATTATTTGTTTAGTTTGCTGAACTTGAAAATAAAAAGTTAAAATAAAATTTTACGAGTAATAGACAGGATTCCTTGTGAAACTTCAAATATATAGCTCACAAAATATAGATACATATACTGAAGCCCAGAAATAGAAATCATAATGATAACTCAAAATATATATACTTTTGAAATTTTTAATATTATTAAAAAAAATATATAAGAATCGAAAGGGTTCTTTTATAAAGATTTATTCATTTATATAACAAAATTATGGAGAAAAAATGAGCGATAACAAAAGGGGGAATGATACTTACGACCATGTAGTGGTCTTAATGATGGAAAATAGGTCATTTGATAACCTCTTAGGTGTATGTCGTCAAACCAGACTGTTGAAAAAGTCCC
>JASJGK010000066.1:0-9347 GCA_033791585.1 SAR324 cluster bacterium
CCCGATCTTTTGGGCATAACATTATCTGATATAATTAAAGCAAATTCTGTTTGATCCAGACGTTTCAGGGCTGCATCGGAATCGGAAAAGGTTTCAATAGAAAAGCCCTGATTCCTCATTTCTCGGTTGAGAGAAGATAGGATATTTTTTTCATCATCAACGATGATGATTTTTACATCTTTGGAAAGGGTTTCACGAATGGTTTTTAAAAGATCCATTATCCGTTTCTAATTGGGTGGTATTATTACTGTTCCTTGGATTTTTAGCTTAACTCTAAAAACTCTTTTTGTCATTTTTTTCCTATCATCTAAAATTAGTAGCTCGAAAGCAAAGACTTTTTGGTCTAAATTGGGTTAATGTAAAAAAGACCCCAAACTAATTTTCAACAAACTCTTTAAACTGTTAAAAAGAAAGAAAATATGGAATAATTTAAAAAAATAAGACAATAGAATTAATTAAAAATAGAGAATAAGGATAATCAAACAATGAAGCTAAAAACAAGATTGGTTACCTTTATGATGATAGCAAGCTTAGTCCCCTTGCTTTCCGTTTTTTATTTTGGTTATATGTCTGCCAGAGAAACCATCCGCGGGATCATTGGGCAATCCATCCAAGCCAATGCTATTAAGGATGCCCAAAACATTTCTGATGCGATTCAACTACAGGTGCAAGACACCAAATCTTTAAGCGCTGAAGACTTTGTAAAAGCCGCTGTTAAAGAGGCGAATCAAAAATTTCGACATGAAAAAGTCCTTCCTTCAAAGCGAATTTTAGAACTTGATCGTGCTTGGATTGATTCCCAAGGCTACTCTGTAAAAGCAAAAGAGATTCTCAGCAACCCAATCTCTACCCACTTTTCCCATTTTAAAACCACTGGCCGCAATTACATAGCTGAAATATTTTTAACAGATATAAGGGGCGAAACCATTGCTTCTACTCAAAGGCTGACAGACTACTATCAGGCAGATGAGCAATGGTGGCTTGATGCCTATAATAAGGGGAAAGGGGGTGTTTTCTTAGATGAGCGCGGCTTTGATCAAAGCACTAAACTATATGTTTTAGGGATAGTGGTACCTGTTATGGACGCAGGCAAGGCCATTGGCATCTTAAAAATAAATTTTTCCATGGTTGGGTTACTCAATCGACTTGGGGCGGGCAAGCTTTACCCCACAGATTACTCGGCCATACTTCGCCCTAATGGGCTACTATTGGCGCATTCCCAAGGGGTTCCAAAGCTCATCCATTCACCAGAAAAAATCGATTTATTGCTAGTGGGAAAGCCTGGCTGGATCATGGATTTCCATGCAGGCTCGGAAACACTTATGGGCTACGCGCCCTTGTCCATTAAGGTGAATTCCAGAAAAAAAACAGTCGTAAATGAGCTGGGAATCAAAAACGAAAAATGGCATAAAACCCCCCTTGTATTAGTGATTGAATCTAAGGTCCAAGATCACTTTCAACCCTTTTTGAAACTCATTCGCTCCCTAGTTATTATCGCCGTTGGTACGGTCTTTGGGGCGATTTTCTTTGTCTTTTATTTCGCTGGGCTTTTTATCAAAAAACAAAACCAGCTGTTGAAGGAAAATGAAGCAGTGCAAATAAGGCTAAATAAAGAAAAAGAATTTGCTAAGTTGATCATAGAAACCATGTCAGACACGGTATTTGTTTCTGAGGTTGAAAGTGGGAATCCCATACTGTGGAACAATGCCCAGTCTCTAGTTACAGGGTTTTCTCACGAAGAAATTGCAACTATGAAAGCCCCTAAAGATTGGTATGAGACTGAAGATTTAGAAAAATCAGCAAAGTCATTTAAGAGGCTTTTTGATACAGGTCAGGCAAAATTTGTTTTGCAGCAAAGAACCAAATGGGGCACCTGGATTCCATTTGAGTATAATGTGAGTCTGGTTAAAGAAAAAGTGGGCGAACCTGATTACCTCATTTCCATTGGTCGGGATCTACGTGAAAGAATCAAGTCAGATGAAACCATCCACAAAGAACGAGAAAAGGCCCACCAATATTTAAATATTGCCGAAGTGTTGCTTTATGCTTTGGACCAGACTGGGCATATAACCATGATCAATAAAAAGGGTTGCGAAATATTGGGCTATAAGGAAGAAGAACTAATTGGCAGAGACTGGTTTGATGGTTTCTTACCCAAAGAAGATGTTGCAGGGGTTAAAAATGTTTTTCAAAGTTTGATGAAAGAGGAAATGGAATCAGTAAAACATTTTGAAAATCATATCATCACCAAGGATGGGACAAAAAAATTAATCCAATGGCAAAATTCCATTGTTAAAAACAAAAAAGGAAAAATCACAGGGATGTTTAGCTCAGGTCTCGACATTACCACCCAAAGAAAACATGAGCGTGATTTGCTTCGTTTAAAAGCTGCCATTGACCATGTGAAGGATGCGGTTTGCATTATCAATAACACAGGAGAAGTGATTTACCAAAACTCCACCTTTGAAACTATCAAGCAAACCTTTCCCCATGAAATCTTAGAAAATTTATTACAAGAAAAAAGCAGGAGCGGCGATTCTAAACAGTTTAAAGAGGTCTATGAAACTCTAATAAAAAATGAAACCTGGCAGGGGGAATTAGCAGGGACAGATGAAGATCAAAAAATGGCCTACTTCCGCACCACCATTGGGCCCTTGATGTTTGATTATGATATTGATTTTCAAGGTGAAAAAAATCCAGAAGATAAAATGAAGATCATAGGTTTGATTTTAATAGCCACAGATATCACCCAGGAAAAAAGCCACCAAGCCCAATTGATTCAATCACAGAAAATGGAATCTTTAGGCACATTGTCTGGCGGTGTGGCCCATGAAATCAATAATCCAATGGGGTTTGTAGCATCCAATTTAAACACCTTGCAAGAGTATGCAGCGAATTTTTTAGCTATCAATGAAAGTTACCAAAAGCTAGAAACTTACATCCTAATCGAAAACAAAGAGGCACAAAAGCTGCTCAAAGAGCTGGCGACACAAAAAGAAAAATTAGGCTTTGATTGGATGGTGGAAGATATGCCATCGCTTATGGAAGAACTGATCGAAGGGGTGGACCGAGTCAAGGCCATTGTTAAAAATTTACGTGAATTCAGTCATGTGGATGAACATTTTTTAAAGAAAGCCAATATCAACGAAAACTTAAAGAAGGCCCTACAGATCTCGCAAAACGAACTAAAATACAAATGTACTATTATAGAAGAGCTGGGGGATATCCCCGAAATAGATTGCTACCCTCAGCAACTGAATCAGGTATTTTTAAATCTCATTATCAATGCTGCCCAGTCGATTGTTGAAAAAGGAACCATCACTTTAAAAACGTATCTATCTCATGAAAATGTGATCATTGAGGTTAGAGATGATGGAGTTGGGATAGAGGCAGAAAATATCACTAAAATATTTGAACCCTTTTTCACCACTAAAGAAGTGGGTAAGGGAACAGGCCTCGGCCTTTCTGTTTCCTACCGCATTATTGAAGAACACCAGGGGAAAATTTTTGCCATAAGCAACCCGGGGAAGGGAACCTGCATGACAATTTCCTTGCCCATTGCCCAAGCTGCTGAATTAGAAACAAAAAAATGAAGAAAAAGGGGGATCTAAAGGGCTAGAAAATTGCGATTTCCCTTTTGATTTCTAAAGTACGCTCTAAAAAAACCAACCGAAGCCAAGTCTTTAATTGCAAGGTAAAGGCAAAGTAATTAATTTCGTCTTTAGCAACAAAGCCGTTTGCCCCATGCTTGAAGGCGGTTTGTTTTTCCTCTTTACTGGCTGAAAGGAAGCAAAAAAAGCAGTAGGGGTTGTCTTTGGCGTATTTTTTTTTGAAATAATTTAAGAGTTGGTAGCCGTTGACATCGGGCATATTGATATCAGACAGAATCAAATCTGGTTGCTCTCTCTTAATAATAGCCACAGCCTCTTTGCCATTGCTTGCTTCAAAAACCTCACAATTTAAATGCTTGTTGTTCCTTGCCTTTTCAAAGTACTTTACCATTAGCTTCCTTGTGGGAATGTTATCTTCCACAATTAGAACTTTTTGTACCCATTTTTGTGACTGCATTCTTTTAGCTCCTTCTTGCCAATGAATTAAATCTATCAAATCTGTTTGTTAAAGCCAAGAAATTAGGGTAAAAAAAGGGATAGTTGAATAGAAATTTATTTAGGAAATTAGTGCACCAATGAGCTGGGAAACCAATCAATTTTACCCGATACCCAAAGCGGGGGAAAAGGCAAAAAAACTTTCAGAGGCTCTAATAAAGTCATACAGCCTTACTAGAATAGCCTATGAGGTGTTAGGTGATGATCTTTTGAAGAACCTTGAATTTTCCTTTGTCGGCGCCAATGAGGATATCATTGTGCAGGGGGAGAGAGGGCTCGACCTTTTTCTGATTTGTGTCAGCCCTGTTCATGTTGTGGTGGGCGATAAGGTTGTGGTTACCATGGATGCCCCTGTTTTGCTTGGTGATAAAGCTCTAATTTGGCCTGATTCAAAACGTGCTGCCACCATTCGTGTTCCAGAAGACTCTGAGGCCTTGGTTTTAAAAATCCCTATGGGTTTATTCCTGCGCGAATTTACCTATGCAGAGATCAATGATGCTAGTTTTTCAAGGGAAAAAGATATCTACAGTGGTCTGTTCCAAGAGATCCAGAAGCGACTATTCAGCTACATCCCCCTGCAAAAAACCCAGTTTGAAGCCATCAATACCAGCATAATAAACATCAACACCAAACTCATTTCCAGTCACCTTGACCAAGAAGATGACCAAGAATGGCCGCCCGAAATTTGGGAAAGTACTAGCAGCTTTGTTTCTTCAAAATTTGGATTTAAAGGCTCAGGTACACTAACCGCTAAAACTTTTAAAACCTCACTCCACAAGCATTTTGAAGAGAAATACCCTCGCTCAGCTTACGATTGCCCCGACCATGAATACCCAACCAAAAAGCAAATCCTTTGGGAGCGTTGGTTAAACCAAACAGCCCATCAAATAGTAAAACATTTGCCCCCTGAAAGCCTAAGCTTCACCATTAAAAAGCTCCAGCTTTTTAACCCTGAAAACTACAGAGAGAAAATTGAGAATCTCATCAAAGTTTTAGGCGAGCACTTTATCAATAAAACCAAGACAGGCAAAATCAAGCCCTCTTTCTTTTTTACTGCTGGGGAACATAGCAATGACTTTGAATTACAAAAATTTATTAAGATCTTTGGGAAGAACTATTTCTTAAAATACCCTGAGCGGGTCTTAGCCAAAATGGCGCAAACTTCGGCTAAAATCGCCGCTGAATGTGAGAATGAGTTTAATGCCGCCTTGGCGAAGATGAAGGATTTTAAAGAAAATACAGAGTCCCTACAGGTACAAGAAACCGAGACTAAATCAGGACTAAGCCCTAAAGCCATCACCAGTAATATCACTCAAATTACTAGAGGCTTTAACAACTTTAATAAAAACATTGCTGGCGGCGCAGGGAAAACCATTCCAGGGGAAGCCCATTATATTTCCAACGTCTGCCCTACTTTGGCTGATTTGATCAAATATGCATCCACCAAAAGCATCAAAGATGGAATTGAAAATTCCTTTTTTGAGTTGGCCGATGAATTTGGAATGCTCCAAGAACCCTTGACCAAAGACCTGCTCAGTTCATCCTTAAGGATTGTAAATGTTTTGCCTGGTTATAAAATTCCAAGCGACCAACTGGAAATGCACTATTGGTTTCCCATTTCGCCCCGCATTACCTTCAAGCGAAAAGATGTTTATATTGAAGAGTTGCAAGCTGGGGCCATACTGGGCGGAGAAGGTTGGAACGCTGGCGAAGAGGGGGATGACGACTACGGTGAGTTGCACTTGGCACTACCAGAGCGGGAAAAAGAGGGCCTCGTTGACCAAAGCCATTTGTTATTTGTCTTCCCACATCGTGATCTATCAAAGCTAGACCAAGAGGAAGAAAGCTTTACCCAAAACTCTTACCCTTGGTTGGTTTGGATTATCCAGCGCCATTTATTAGAGATAAAAAACATTGGCCAAAAAAGAAGTGGCCTTCTAGATAAGTGCATGTACCTTGAAGAAACGATGCGCTTAGAAGAAATTGCCTATGATTTTGAAGATGGCAAGGTAAAGCTAGATGCAGGAAAACTGCTCAAAATTTCTGAGTTTTTAAAGAGCTTGATCCAGTGGACTCTGCCCCCTAGCATTTCTAATTCAGGGGAACTCGCAAAGGCTGTTAACAAGTACATCCTTGAAAAATACCATAATGAAAACCCTGATGCCAGTGAAGCAGAAACTAAAAACGACTGTTATACTCAGTTTCGGTTTCTTTTGAGTGAAATGGTGCGCATGGTGGATACGGCTGAAGTTGAGGCGGAAGAAGAATTTGCGCCCATGCTACCTCTAGTGCAACATGAACTGTTAACTGTCTTTAAAAAAGAAGACTTTGAAGAGCCTGAAAAACTCATTACCTTTGATGGGGAAGCCATCAAATTAAAAGTAGATGAACTTTTTGCTTTAAAAACTAAGGTTGATGAAAAAATAGGCCTCTTTCGTACAATTATGGATATCTTAGAGCCACGGCTTTTACAAACCAGAAGAGAGCGCCGCAGGCTTGAAGAAAGGTACACCATCGCAGCTTCGGGGCAATCGGGAGAAGAGGCCGAAGCCACCCAAAAGAAGTTTATCCAAGACCAAATCAAAAAACTTGAAGCCATTTTAAAAGAGGGAAAAGCTTAAACCCAAGATTTTTGAGCAACTAGGGGCTACTTCGCCGTTAGATTTGAACCTGGCTAGGTTTAATTGACAGTATTAAAGATAGTAGTAGGTTTAAAAGTGTCCATTTAAGTTGTCAGGTTACAAGCAAAATTTATGTTATATAAGCCTGGTGGTTCTACATTCAAGCAAATTTAGCAATAGACTTTTGCAAGGTTGTAAACTCTACAGGTTTAGTGATATAATCATCCATTCCCCCTTGCATGCAATGGTCATAGTCAGCAACCCTCGCCATGGCAGTAATGGCGATAATAGGGGTTGCTTGATTCGGGTTTGACTTGGAGTGACGAATGCATTCTGTGGCTTCATAGCCTGTCATAATTGGCATTAAAATATCCATAAAAATCAGATCATACTTTTCTAGAGTGGACTTGGAAACGGCCTCCCCGCCATGATTGGCAATCGCCACCTCAAACCCCAAGTTTTTGAGCATTCGCTTCACCACCTCTTGGTTTATTTTATCGTCTTCAACCAATAGGGCTTTTAGCCCAAGCGTTGGGGTTAAATGTAAGGGGTTCTCATTTTCCTCACCACTTTGTGCATCAAACTTTTTTAGGTGCCCCTCAGAAACAAACGGCAAGGTCAATATAAACTGACTGCCTTGGCCGACCTGGCTTTGGACTTCTACCCCCCCGCCCATTAAAGTTGCAATTTGTTTGACGATGGAAAGACCCAAACCCGTGCCTCCAAATTCTCTGCGGTCTAGCTCTTCTACCTGATGGAAGGGTTCAAAAATATGGGTTAGCAAGTCTTCAGGGATGCCTATCCCCGTATCCTTGACAGTAAACTGAATGGTCTGGCTCTCACTATTTTGCGATTCTAGTTTGGCTTCAATGGTAACAGACCCACTTTTAGTAAACTTCACCGCATTCCCTACTAAGTTAGATATTGCACGGCTGAGCAATTCTTCATCCCCGCTAAGAAGCTCAGAAATTTTAGGGTCGAGGCTCAAGTGTAAGTCTATATTATTGAGCTTAGCCACACCTTGAAAAAGTTGGTTCACGGTTTCTAAAATTTCAAACAAAACAAAGGGGGTTCGTTGTAACGTTTGTTTCCCAGCCTCGATCTTTGCTAAGTCTAAGATATCAGAAAGAATTCGAGTCAATGATTTACCTGAGGTGATAATTACTTCTGAAAAATTCTTTTGCTCCTGAGTCAATTCTGTTTGCAAAAGCAACTGCGCCATCCCCAAAACACCATTCATGGGAGTCCTCAATTCATGGCTCATCATATTCAAAAAATTACTCTTGGCAAGATTGGCCTTTTCCGCTTCGGCTTTGGCTTCTTCTAAGGTTTTTTGGGCAATGATCTCTTGGGTGATGTTGCGGGCAATGCCTTCGATGCACCAAGGATTGCCTTTTTCATTTTTGCGAATCAAGGCTTGTGTTTCCACCCATATTGTCTCCCCCCAATCATTTTTCATTGCAGCCTTTACATTGGTTGCCCGCCCGTTGCCATCCTTAATGGCCTGAACAACCTTTTCGCGTTCACTGGGGTTATCGTAAAAATCAGACATGGGTCGACCGATCATTTCTTCTGGCGCAAAACCTATTTCTTTCTGGCAGGCTGGGGTTATAATGGTAATTATACCATTTAAATCGGTGCGATAAAAGACATTAGGCAGGTTCTCCATGATGGATTCGTTATCGGCCCTAGAGGCTTCAGCTGCCTCCTTGGCGATTTTTAGCTCTAAGGTTCTCTTTGCAACTCGGTTTTCTAAGGACTCATTTAAACTTCTTAGTTCTTTGTCTTTTAAAGAAAGATCACGAAAAAGGCTATCAAAGGGTTTTGCTAAACTAGTATTAATAATGGCTTTGTAGACTACTAAAAAAGAGAGCACCTTTAGAAAATGACCCGCTACATTAGGCAAAGAATGTAATTCTACATAGAGAGTCAAAGCCAGCTCAGAGGCGACAGTGCAAAAAACAGCAATCAAAATCAATTTAAAAACAGTAATATCAAACCAGTGGGACTGTTTTTTTAAGACAAAGACAGAACCAATCAAGATCCCTGAAATTACCAATTCACTTATCTTCTTAAAGGGAGTTAGGCCCTCAGCCCCGAGGTGGCAATCGGGAAAGAGGCTTGTAAATAAAATCATCCATATAAAGAACCCACCCACAAAAAAATAAGCTAGATTGGTAGACTTTGCAGGGACTTTTCGGAAAATAAATATAGGGGCCACAAGCAAAGATAAGGCTTCAATATAACGAGCTAAAATCCAAAATTGTACAGTTATATTTGGAGAAATAGCCTGAGGGAAAATCCCCACACCAGGGAGGGTAATGGCGTGAAGTAAGTCTACTAGGCCAATAAAAAAATAGGAAAGACCTAAAAAATAAAGGTAATCATTCTGGGTGAATCTTCGTGTATTGATGGCAATTAAAAAAATGCCCGCAGCAATAAAAATGCTAATCAACTCAGCTATAGTGTGAAAAAGCACATAGTTATAGTGGTTCAAAAAAACCAAGAAGACAAATAATGAAACTGTAAACAAAACCTCGCTTTGGGTTACAAGGGGCTTAGAGTTTATATTTAAAGAGATAGGAACCACGTTAGACAAACCTGCATAACTAATACTTTG
>JASJGK010000067.1:0-11507 GCA_033791585.1 SAR324 cluster bacterium
CCCCTACGCAAATTAGACGTTTTGAAAGAGATCACAGCAAAAGATCCTAATTTTATGATTGCTGAAAATCTTGACCCAAAAAAGGACGAGCTTGCCTATGATGTTTTTGCGGCCTTTTCAAAAAATGCAAAGCTGATCGGCGGTTTTAGTGGTAAGGTAAACATACCCCAGACGGGTCAAATTCCTATGAAGGAAAGCCTGTTTTTTACAGTTGGCGATATTTCCAAGCAAGTTGAAGGTTCTAAAACCATTATTAGTGGGACAATATTCTCTACAGTTAATATCAAAACCTTAGGCTACAGGTTGACTGGTTATGGGGATAATGACCTTTATATTGATGAGAAAGAGTGCCAGATCCAGAATGTAAAAAAGGGGCAAGCCAACCCATTTACTTGTAGCTTAGAAGACGCAAGCACTGTGATTTCTGCTATTATCTACGAGCTTCAATACGAAGAAAACTAGTACTTTTTCCTCTTAAACCCAAGTGGCCTTGGCCATTTGGGACTTCCCTCCCCTCGTGTGCCTCTCACATCTGTTTCTTTGCTTCGTGCTGTGATAACAGAGCTTTGTTAATTACAGATCGCCAATCTTCTCTCTGGCGAGCCTTTCCCGATAACCTGTCTTTATTCCCAAATTGACCCTAACTTTTGTTCGTCTCCCATGTTTACTCGGTGGCTAGCCCTCGGTGTGTCTTGATAAACAGAGGTTTACCGTAACAGCCGCATTAATCTAATGGCAATATCTATGTGAAATATGTCAGGGGAATTATGTTTAGTTGAGCTGTTAGGTGAATCTTTGACTCAGCAGTCAGAATTTAATTAAGCAAAGAGCGGGCAGGGGTAACAAATAAAAATGCGAATAGTAAAAAGGCGGGGATACTTAAAGGGGAATTGGGAATAAGCAGAGAAGCATCTAGGGAGCTGACGCTCCCAAGGTTGCTACCTAAATATTTAGGTTATACAGTGAAGATGGAAAGCTGAGTATTAAGGTCTTCAGCCATCTCGTTTAAGTCTCTCACAGTGGTTTCCACCTGGCTGATAGAAAAGGAAAGCTCATTCATTGCAGCGGCATTGGTGTGGCTAATATCGTTGATCTCTTCGGTAGCAGAAGAAATCTCATTGGTTCTACGTTCTTGGTCTTTCATGCCACCAGCAGCAATTTGAACCTCAGAACTAATTTTATCAACTTGGGTTAAGATCTGGTCAAATACAGTTGCAGCATTGTTGATCACGCCCGTTCCTTCTAGAACATTAGAGAAGCTGATTTCAATAAGTTGTTTGATCTTCTCAATACTTATGGCACTACGTTCGCTTAAGAGTTTTACTTCTTCAGCAACAACAGCAAAGCCCTTACCAAATTCACCGGCCTTGGCAGCTTCAATAGAAGCATTCAAGCTTAAGAGGTTAGTTTGCGAACCGATCTGGCTAATTTCATCCATAAAGCCAATGATTTTTTGGCTGGAATCAGAAATTTTATCCATCACTTCTTTCACCGAGTTCAACGCCGATTTTCCCTCTGAAGCCGAAGACTTGGCTGAGTTGGTCATCTTTTGGACTTCTTCAATCTTCTCACTGGTTCTTTTTGAGTTGTCAGCCAGTTGCTTTAAGGCCGTAGAAGATTCTAAGATAGCTGAAGAAGATTGTTCTGTGCCCTGGTTCACTTCCTGGGCAGCTTTTTCAATTTCCATGATTGTTGAACTTAGCTCTGTAGAAGAGGAAGAAAGGGTATAACTGTGTCCACCAACCGTCTTGATTACAGATTGCATGCTGGTTAATAGCTCATTAAAAGAAGTAACCATTTGCCCAACTTCATCAGTAGAATCATTGACTGTTTGTTTGGTTAAATCTTTTGTCTCGGCAATTTCAGATACATTTTTAGTCAAACGTCGAATAGGCTTGGTAATAGCCGCCACAACAATTGATGCAAAGAAAAGCGAGAAGCCTATGGCAACCACGGCAAAAAGAATAATGAGCTTTTTGAAGTTTTCCAGCTTAGAAAGCACTTCTTTCATCTTGCTATCTGCCAATTCAACCTGTTCAGTGGTAAAGGGCACTAATACTTTAGAAAGGGCTGCGGCGGCAGTATCAAAACCACCCATCAACTTATTGCCCAAAGCAGGACCGCCAGAAATATAGCCGTTGGCCATTTTTTTACCGACGACGTAAAAATCAGTAACGCGAGCCTTTAAATCGTCCAGTCTTTGGAGCTTTTCTGGCTGGTTTGAGGAAGTGTAAAAGGCTTTAAATTGTTCGTAGCCCTTTAAAAAATTTTGGTAATTGTTTTCAGCTTCATCAAAGCCATCATTCAGCCCATCAAGGCCCCGAGTCGCTGAAATATCTGTTAGCCATTGTTGGATTTGAACGATGTTCTTATCCATTTTTTGTGAAAGGAGGGCAAATTTAACACCCTCATCATTGGCCTTCAAGGTAGCTCTTGCTATGTCATTGCTAATAGCGAATGACCAAGTCGAGATTCCAATTAAAATAACAACGGGTACAAGAAGTGGCAAAATTGATTTTTGCCAAATTTTTAAATTCTGAAGCATTTAGGGTCTAAGTGTTTTATGTTACTGTACTTAAAATAAATAATTGTTATAAGCTTTACCCTGAAACCCTACCAAATGCAATAGAGTAAGTCTAGATAGGGTTTTTATGGGTTACTTTCTGTGAATTCCTTACAAAAAAAGATTACATTTGAACATTTACAGATTTCTTCGTTTTCGCTCTACTAAGGCACAATTTCAAAAAAGAAAGATTTACACATGAATGCATTAACAAAAGAAAGAATTGAGCTGCTGCAAAAAGCCCAGGACCGAATCCGAGAAGCTACAGCCTTGATCAATAAAGCTGTAGCAAGAACAGCTATTGAGGCCAGAGTAAACCAAAAGTTGATACCTGCCCTTTTGATGTTTGTTGATCAGCCCCACGAGGGGTCTGCATCTCTAGAAGAGCTGATTGACGAGATAAAGTTGGAAGAGTAACCCCTTTTGGTTATACTAGTTATAAGGGGATCAGTAATTTTTTAGGTGTTTTTATGCAACGCACAAGCCTTTCTAGTATTGTGAATCAACATGGTGAATGGTTACAAGATCATGATAAGGGTAAAAGGGCAAACTTTTCAGGTCAAAGGTTAGATGGCACAGATTTTATCGGTGCGGATTTGAGTTATGCCTCTTTTAAAAATTCCAGCCTATTGAAAGCTAACTTTTCACATTGCAACCTCACAGGTGCGTTCTTTTCAAGAGCTAAGCTGGCTGGGGCTAACCTTTCTCGCTCCAACCTTTCAAAATCAAAATTTCAATATGCTGACCTGACTAAAGCGAAGCTATCAGGGGCAAAACTCTTTTTTGCTAATCTCGCCAAGGCAAACTGTGCTGGCGCTGATTTTATGGGGGCCAATTTAATTGCCGCAAACCTATCTGATGCAAACCTGCAAGGTGCGGGATTCTCGAAAGCCAACTTAAAACAAGCCAAGCTCCACAAGGCAAATTTAAAAGGGGCAAGCCTTTGGGCTGTGAACCTTGAAGGGGTGAATCTAGCTGGTGTAAATTTGGAAGGGGTCAATTTAAAGGGGTCTGTATTAACGGGAATCAACCTGGAAGGGGCTAATTTAAAAGAGGCAAAACTAAAGGGTGCTAAGTTACAAGGGGCAAATTTACAGGGAGTTAATTTTAAAAAGGCCAATTTAGAGGAGGTCAACTTTCATAAAGCCTTGATGCAAAAAACCAATTTATCCAATGCAAATCTAACCAAATCCATATTGCAAGAGGTTGATTTAAGCGGGTGTAATCTGAGTTCAGCCAAGTTAATTGCGGTCAATTTAATTCAGGCAAAATTAGAAAATGCTGATTTGAGCAAGTCAGACTTTTCTGACTCTGACCTGAGAGGCGTTAAATTCGGTGGTGCAAAAATAAAGTCAATAACCTTGAAAGGGGCTAATTTAGAAGGTTGTAATTTCCCTGTTAAGTTCTTAATAGCTATGGATTTAAGCCGTGTCCAATGGCCTAAAGCCAATCTAGCCGGGTTAAAGCTACAGGGAATCAACTGGACTGGAGCTAATTTAAGCGGAGCAAATTTGACTGGCAGTAATTGCAATGGGTCTAATTTTAACTCAGTAAATTTAAGTGCAGTCAACCTGAAAGGCACCAAAATGGAGAGTTGCACTTTTAAAAAGGCACTCTTTAAGGGCGCGCTATGCGACGAGACCCAGTTCCAAAAGTCTATTTTAGAAAATGTAAAATTCCCAGGGGTGGTTTTTAACCAATGTTGCTTTAAGGGCGTAAAGGCGCAGGAGGCTGACTTTAGAGAGGCAATCTTTAAGGCCCCAAAATTTAAGGGGGCAAACTTTTCTCAGGCAAATTTCACTGGCGCTAAGATTGAAGAAGCCAAAGCCCCTAGGGTTGATTTTTCAGAAGCTAATTTTAATGAGGCCAGTATCAGCGGAATCTTTGCAGGTTCTAGTTTTTCCCATGGTCAGCTTGGAAATCTTAAGGCCAATGGCAGTAACTTAAAAAAGACAAAGTGGATTCAGGCGGAATTGCCCGGGGCAAATTTGAGCAATTGCAACTTGATTAAGGCAGATTTTTACAAAGCTAATATTTCCAAGGGGTCATTGCATGGCGCAAAGCTTATAGGTGCAAGGCTGAATTCTGTAATTGCCAGAGGTGTTGATTTTGGGGCGGCTGATTTAAGGCGAATGAGTGTGAATTCTAGCCAGTTGGATGTTAGTGATTTTAGTTCTGCTGATCTAAGGGGAGTTAATTTAGAAGTGGCCAACTTTAATGAGATTAATTTGAAAGGGGCAATTCTTGATAAAAAAGCCCTGGCTCAGGGTCTAGGGGTAGAGACCAATAAATAGTTTCTCTACTTCGTTGCTAGTTGCGTAACCTCTTGAACTTGTGCAATAGTTTAAAAAAAACGAACTTATTCAAGTTGCATATGAGTGATCCAAAAGACAAGCAGTTAACTTCAAAACAACCCTTGCGTTCTGGGGTTACATTTATTACCTATCTCTCTATTATTTCAATACTGTTACTCAGTCTCGCCAGTCTTGCTAGCGACACCTTTATCAATGTCTTTGTTTTGCCTATCGGCGTGATTTTGGCTGGGGTTATTGGGGTGAGTTCTTTTCGAATACTCAGGGAACTGGATAGCTCCTTTGGAGCTGAACCCAAAAAATTGATTATGATCGCTGACAGAATATCTAGTGGTGATTTAAATTTTAGTTTTCAACTCCCCAAGGGAATTAAGCCCCAAGGCGTGATCGCAGCTCTTCTAACCATGAGAAACGGATTGAAGGATATGATTCGTGCTGCTTGGACAACGGCATCAAAGGTGAGTGAATCTTCTGAAGACCTAAAAACAACAACCAGTAATATCCAATCCACAGTTTCTGAAGTAAGCCGCCTACTAGACCAAACAACCGATTTACTAACGGAAATGACCTACACTGCAGAGCGATTTTTTAGAGGGAACCAAGAACGAGTCGAAAAGATCAGAGAGTTGAGCATTAAAACCCATGAAGCCGAGGATATGGCAAAATCCGGTTCTAGTGTGATAGATACGGGCAACAAAGCGATGGATCAAATTATTGATTCAAATCAAAAGACCTTGGATTTTATGTCTAATATCCGCTCTATCACTAGACAGACGAATCTTTTGGCATTAAATGCCGCTATCGAAGCGTCCCAAGCTGGTGAATACGGAAAGGGATTTGCTGTGGTTGCGGGCGAAGTGAAAAAGCTTGCTGGATCGAGTAGTTTTGTTGTGGATCAGATGGAAGAACTGAGCCAAAACAGCATTAAAGATATCGACCAAGGTCGAGAGATGATTCAGTCCATGGAAGTCTTTTTTAATAAGATCATCCAATTGGTTCTTGAAGTCTCAGCTGAAATGGTAACTATTGCCGCTGAATCAGAAAAACAAGAAGCTCAAATTCACGAGATGAGTAATTTAATCATGACTGTTTTTTCAGATGCTAGTGCGAACAATGCTGCCATGAAAGAGATTGAAATTTCGATTAAAGGCGTTGACCAAACCTCAGTAGAATTAAGTGAAGAAGTGTTAAAACTCAATGAACTCTTCAATCGTTTTACTCTATAGATTATCCTATTTAAGTAAAAAACTTGAATCTTAGTTGAAGGAAAGCTAAAATAGATCAACAGAGGGATTGATGAAAAGAATTTTAGTTGTTGAGGATAATAAAACCTTCCAAAAGGTAATTCATAACCTACTTATACCTGTTTCTAGCGAGATTACTCTTGCTAAAAATGGTATTGAAGGAGTGCGCCTTGCGGTTCGCCACTCCCCCCAAATTATCACAGTCGATTTGGATATGCCTATTTTAGACGGCATAACTATGATCAAAATCCTCTCCATGATTGGTGTGGATCCCCATGCTATCGTAGTTTCGGCCAAGGCTGAAGACTTTTCAGCAATCAAACAGATCCCTAACGTCGCTAAAGTCCTGCACAAAAACGATATTAAAATCTCACTGAAAACAGAAGTGGAGTTGATTTTAGAAAAATTCAAAAAAAAGCCCTTTGCCGATTTTTCATATCGACTTAGGCCCAGTGAATTTGCCCAATTTTATACTGCGAGAGACAGGAAAAAAGTATTGTTAGTCAGTGGTGATGATAAGTTTATTACTGAGGCCAAGCATAAACTCTTAGGCCTGAATATGTTCGAGGTCTATGTGGCAAGTACTGGCAAGGAAGGCCTACTTAAGGCTTTGGGAGTCAAGCCTGATGTAATCTACTGCGATCAAGAGGCAAAAGAGCTGAGTGGCCTGCAACTGGCCCAGACCTTATTTGTGTTGGGGCACCCCTTTCCCCTAGTTATTCTCACCCCTAGCCAAGACGATGCCTTTGAGCAGAACACTCGTATTATGCCTGCAGTAAGAGACTTTTATGTGAGGGATCAAATTTTTGAAAAGGGCATTTCTTTTTTAAAATCCGTAACGCAAAATTTAAAGCAGGCTGAAGAGTTAGAAAGTACCCTTGCCGTGATTTATAAACGTGTTGATATTGATGCAATACAGGCCTCTGGTGGACTAGTAATCGAGTAATCTTATGAACGACAAAAATGCACTTATAGTTGGTCAGGATGATGAGGCCTTTGTTTCTTTAACCACGCAAGGTTATCACATCTTAGAGGTGAAGAATTCTCTCGAAGCCTTGCGGAGCATCTTACGTATAACCCCTGATCTGATTGTGGCACCTGTAGAGGCACCCCTGTTGAATGGTCTGGCCTTAGCAGGTCTTCTTAAGTTGTTGCAGGTTAAGGTGCCCATTGTTTTTATCGGGAGTAACCCTGGGGCCGAGGAAGTTGCCCTGCTTGGTGACGCTGTGGCTTTTGTGGAAAAAAGGGACATAGAAGAAAAATTAGAACTGGAGGTAACTCGGCTAATGATTCTAGAGGTGCCTTGCGAGCAAGAATTTGAAATTACCCTAAGGGGCAGAGAGTGGATGGACTTGACCTCCAGAGAGGTAAAGAAAAAAATCTTGTTGATTGAGGATTCTACCTGGCTTAAGGGAACCTGCATGGCTTCATTGGATGAGCAGGATAGCTACCAGCTTTTTAGCGCAAAGGATGGAATGGAAGGCTTAGCTAAGTTATTTATCTTGCAGCCTGATTTGATTATCGCTGACTTGCATATGGAGGAATTGGACGGTTTGGTATTAGCTGAAATTTTATTTCTGCTAAATTTAGCTATCCCTATTGTGCTACTGACCACTGATTTAAATCACCACCTGACTGGGCGTAAGAATCCTTTAGGCTCTGTGATGGGTGTGATTTTAAAGCAGGATTTACAGAATCAGGCTGTTTTTATTAAAAAGGTAGAGCAATTTTTACTCATGGCTGCGGAAAGCCGTGCGGTTCGAGGTGAATTATATAAACAGGGTGACCCCGATTTTCTATCGATACTAGAAGAAACCTTCCTTCTTAAGGGCCAAGGTTTATGCGCCTCCTGTCGAGAAGACCAAAATAGCCCTAAAATGCCCCTAACTTTAAAAGAGCAAATGGGCTTTGCTCAATATATTAGCCTCTAGTTGGTTGCGGGCTTTTGGGAATTGGCAAGCCACTGGGCTTTTCCTTTTTGAAAAAACTCCTTCTTCCATATGGGAACCACTCTTTTTAATTCCTCTATTAAAAAATGAGTCGCCTCGATAGCTGGACCTCGGTGCGCCGAGGAAACAGAAATAATCACACTGGCCTCGCTCAAGATAACGATCCCTATCCTGTGGTGGATAGCAACCTTTTCAATTGCAAATTTCTTTTTTGCTTGGGCGCCTAAATCTTCCATCATTTTAATGGCCATGGATTCGTAAGCCTCATATTCTAAATGAGTCACCTCTTCTGTGCCTTGGTTGCCACGGGTTATGCCCACAAAATGATTGATAGCGCCAGCTTTTGGGGTAGTAACTAATTGGGTAAGGTGATTTAGGTCAAGGGGTTCGGAACAAATTTTAAACATCTTAACCTCCACTTACAGGTGGGATTAAGGCAACCTCGGCTGAATCAGGTAAAATTTGCTCTACCCTAAAATATTCACCGTTCACAGCCAATTGGATTGAGCCTGCAACCGCTTCCATTTGTGGGTAACGGGCTACCAAGGCCTCAATCAATTCCTTGCCTGTTAGAGGTTCCGCCGAGGTGAATTCTTCTGAGTTTTTACCTAGGCTTTCTCTCAATTGAGCAAAATATAAAAGGGTAATCTTCATTTACTTCTTTATTGGTTTTATTTTAATTTGTGTAATTTTGCCCCTTCAAGGGCAAATAGGCAAGGGCCATTGCCTATTTTAGCACTTTTGCAACCAAGGCCTTGAGCAAAGAACGGAGCATTTGTAAGGGGTTAAAACGAATGGAGGTGAGTTCTGGTAAGATAAAACCCGTAACTTTTTTCAGCTCATCACCTAAAATTTTTGGGTCTGGGATGGCTGTTGCGTAGGGTTCTATAACCTTAAAAAGTGGAGTGTCTTTAGGGTCTAGTCCAATGAGTTTGCAAAAGGTTAAGTCCAGTTCTAGAAAATCTTGCGAGAGCAAAAGAGAGCCCAATTCAAAGGGCTTGCCATGAATAGGGCCACCGTCATGTAGAGCTACTACACCGTCGGCAATGTGGAGGTCGGGGTGGATCTCATTGGCAAAGGTCAAGATCATTTTCATAAAACTTGGTAGTTCATCTTTGGATTGCATATGCGCCCAAGCCTTGCGCTTTCCAGCTAAGCAACCAAATAGGTTTTTGGTTGCCCCTGTAAATAAGGTTTGCTGGTGGCTTTTGAGTTTCGGTAGGTTGATTAGCCCCTCCCATTGGTCTAGTTCTTTAGCCATGTTTAGCCCCTTGTATCTGGGATCTACGCTTTTAATGAGCCTGCCACTTGTAAAGCTAAAGCAGTCTACACCCAAATTTTGCAAGGGGTCTAAGGCTCCGATTTGATTTAGGTGGTGCTCAGCTGAGCCTGTCCCGGGCGAATCTGCAACCCCGACTTTGTAACCATGATCTAGTAACAACTGGGCTACCGCTATAATGATGTGAGGATGGGTGGTATGCATTTGGCTCGCTGGGCCTGAAGAAACTAAATTGGGCTTAAGAAGGATAGAGCTTTTTTCATTTAGAATTTTTTCCCAACCGCCAAGTAAAATTATGCCTTCTTGAACCCGAGTCTTTAGAGATTCGATTTCATAGCTACTTTGTTTAAAATGAACTACAGACAACTGTTCTCCTCGCTTTTACTAAGCTATTATTTAAACGCAAATGCCGCTTACTGCTTGGGCATTCTTTTGCTTCTGCAAGCCTAGGCTTTATCTTGTTTACCTTAGTCACCTCACTAAATTGGATCAAGAAAAAATTAATCATAATTTGTTGTGGCAGCAGGAAAAAAGAAGACCCAGTGGTATGTAAATTGCTTTTAACCAGTATATAAGTTCATCCTTGCCCCAATTTAATGGTGGATTTGTATTTTTCACAGACGCTAAATAAGTGATATTATGAAACTTTTTGTTTATTTTTTGGTTGGAATGTCTTTCTTAAGTTCCACCAACAGCCTCAGGGCAGAATTACCCCCTGTATTAGAACTTTACCGCCAAAATACCTTACAGGTTGTAAAAAAAGGCTTAGGCCAACATTTTACAGCTCAGGACTATAGCCTCCAGCTAAAGGTGACTGAGAAAAAGTCATCCAACTATGCTGGTGAAGGCCTTGAAATGAAAGATGCCAACGGTGAGATTCCAAAAACAGGCCTCTATTTGCCAAAGGTTAAAGATGTCTTAGGAGAAACCCGTTACCTATTGGGTAAGGTTTCTTTGAAGCTAGAAATAAACAAAGAGTTAGACGAAGAAAAGGCCACTGCTATTAAGGAACAAGTTGCCAAGTGGGCAAAAATCAACCCTGCTAGGGGAGACCAATTTGCCTTTGATTACCGATTGAAACCCAGTATTGCAGTGCAGTTGCCAGTAGTACCCTTGACAGAAGAGCAGGTAGAACAAAGTTTCTTTGCCAGTTTTCCAACGAAAGTTGTTGGCTTGAGTGTGTTAGGTTTACTTCTTTTAATTTGGGGTTTTAAAAGAGCAAAGGTTACCACACCTAAAACAGAAACTAGGCAAGAAGAAGAAATGGATTTAGCGAGTGATCTGCAAAATATCGAAATTGATAGTGATTTTGAGGAATTGGAAATTGATCGAGAAATCTCCTCATCAATTGATGAAGATATTGACTTTGCAGCTGAAGTGGAAATGAGTGCCAACTTTGATATCGAGATCGATCTAGAGTTGGATTTGGATCATGTAATCGCAGATGCAGAAGAGGCAATTACTGCTGCTGAACTAGAAATCCATGAGCAAGAGTCTTTTTCAGAAATTTTAGAGGCTGCCAGTAAAGTAGCACCTGAAGTGGATTTTAGTTTTTTAAATAGCGCCGATGAAACAAAATTACTGGCTTTGATCCACAAAGAAACTCCCATTGTGAAGGCCTTGATTTTAAATAAATTGGCTTTGGCTAAAGGCGAGGAAGTTTATCAAAAATTAGATGATGATGAGCAATTTGCAGCCGTTTGCGAGATCAGTAATCTAGGAATTTTGACTCAAGAAGATTTAGAAGATTTGGCCTCTGAGTTGAAAGTAAAATTGTCTAAACTAGGCAGAGCGAAATTGAAACTTGCTGCCACTCAGGCCAAGCCAGTTGCAAAGGTTTCTGAGTTTACTTTTGAAAAGATATCCACGCTACCCTTTAAATTCATCACAGACCTAGTAAATCGGATTGTGTTGGTAGACCTAGGAATTGCACTTGTTTACGCACCCAAAGAAGTTAGGGAAAAAATGCTGTTATGCTTGGACGCGCAGAGGCGTAAAGAGTTTATCAGGAGTGCAGGCCAGATTCGAGCCAATGAATTTGAATCCTTTGCAAAGCAGGAGCTGATTTTAAAATTAGCTGGAGACTTAGCATCAAGCCACTCAAGTAATCTGGCAAAGATTGCCAATGGATAAAAAAAGCCGCTTTAAGCGGCTTTTTTG
>JASJGK010000068.1:0-2838 GCA_033791585.1 SAR324 cluster bacterium
ACCCTCGCCTCTGAGCTGGCTAACTATTTTTTTTAAGTCTTTCATATTTTTTGGAGCTTGCAACTTGAATCGTGAATTTTCAAACCTGAGAGTATTAGGCTATTTTGAGGCTTAGGGCTTAAGCTGTCAAATTAACAGCCATCCCCCCTAGTTTTTAGCACTCCGCTTCTTTAGTGCTTTTTTCCTTGGAGCATTTCTGCTAAAGTTCACACTAGTATTCTTATGCACTTTATTTTATGCTTAAGCAAAACTAAAGTAGCACCTATTCTGCTCTTTATTTTAAGTGTAACAAAACCCAAATCAGCTTGAGCAATGCCTTTTATTTTTGTCTTTTTGCTTTTATTTTTAGGCTCTTGTGCCTCTGACAGTGGGACAACTGCCACTGACACCACCACGACCAACTACCTTACCACAGAAACTATTGTTACTGATGGCGAATCGGCTGACTGGTCTCTTGTCACAAGTTTTTACGCCGACGACACCAGCGACCAAACCACTGATTCAGACGAAAATAAAGAAATTATAAATATCTATTTTGCTGAGGATGATACTTATATATACGCTCGTATAGATGTAAAAGGGGAAATCACTATGCCCCACACATCTACCGCTGATTACTCTTACATTAATGTTTTTATCCAGCCTTACAATGGCGATTGTGCAGTCTCAACCAAAATAACAGGCAGGCTGATAGCCGTCCTTTATGCTGATGATACCTACAGCGCTGCTGTACTTAATGAATATGAAGATGGTTCAGGTGAGGCAATAACAGCCACCACTAATATCGTCTCAGCGGCTAGCGGGAGTGTTCTTGAAATCGAGATTCCTAAGGCCAACTTGTTTAGTAATACCACCCATGTAATGTTGTCTGCTAACATGACAAGCGACACAGGGAGTACCGTGGCCACTTATGATGAATTAGACCCTGATATATGTTTTACTCTCTACCCTTGAGGAATTAATGAATACAAGAAGTAATGACCGACACCACCTAGGTGGAGAAATCCCAATTGTGGATATTGAAACAAAAGAAGAGTTAGGTTTCGTTTGTGACCTTTCTTTAACAGGGATGATGATCATCGGCGATGAGGCCCCAGTAAAGGGCCAAAGATATAACCTAACCCTAAATTTAAAAGAGGCCGACGGCGGACCCTTTAACATTGTTGCGACTTGCCGCTGGGTGAAAATGGGTGACTTGGATGACACTCTGGAATCTGGTTTTTTACTGGAAGAACCAGACGAAAATACCAAGGAACGAATGATCAACATTGCCCAGCAGTATGATTTTTTTGGCGAATCCCCTGATTTACCCGATACAGAGTAAAGCATGGGATAGTTTTTGCATTTTATGAACCTATTAATTAAACATCATAAATAACAAACTTATTAAGAACCAAAAAAGAGAAGACCATGAGTGAATCAGCAGCAAACGAAAAAATTTGGGATGCAATCCGTAAAAACCTATTGGAAGAGGAAGAGCTAAAAGAAGCCTGGGAAACCGAAGAGGATGGTTTTGGTTATGATAGCTACGCTGAATATGTAGAAAAGCGAATTATTTCAGCAATGAAAAAGGAAGTTTCTACTAAAGAAGCCAAGGGCCTTAATTTATTTGCCAACATGCCCCCTGCGGCAGAGTAATATTTGTAGCGTCAAAGCGGCCGAAGAAAAAATTTCGGCACACCAAAAGAGCGGCTAAAGCTAGCCGCAACCCTCCTTTTTGCTAATTAAATAGATCAATCTTGAGAAAAGGTTAATACCCTAAAAGCCTTGACTCCCAAATTAGATTCACAGGCGTAAAAAGCCCCCCTCCCCCCTGTGGACCCTAGCCCACTGTAAACAAAAACAAAGGTTAGCCCCCTGCCAATTAGATTTAGCCTGTTAAAAATAGGAAATAAGAATTTTTCTTTGATTTTTACCTCCCATAATGTTAATCTAACTACAGATAATAAAAAACTAAGCTGTTTTTTGCTCTTTGACCTGTGCGAGGGAAGAAGAACCTAGATAAAAAAACACTTGGGGTTTATCTTTAGTGTACATGAACCTAGACCATATTCCTTAAAGACTGGAATTTTTAAAAACCACACTTCTGAAGACCGTGTTTTTTAAAGGCCTGCCTTAAAGTGAAATAAGGGGTAAAAAATGCAAAATCAACAAGACCAACAAAAGCAGCAGAACCAAACTGAGCGCCATGGCGCCTTAAGCAACCTTGAGCCAGACCTCATCATTGGGGTAGGTTTCCTTTTGATATTACAGATCATTTTAATGGATATCCTCCTAGGGCCTTAAAGTTCCGCCTCCCAGTTGCCACTTGAAAAAGGGCAACCAACTTAAAAAAAAGCTGCCCTATAAGAACAGCCCCATCCAAAATCCCCCTCTTCCTTGGGTTTATTCTAGCCCTTTCACTTTTTTTTAAAGTTTTCTCTCCCCCTTCCGATAAGAAGTTAACAGGCACTTTGCAACAACCGCAAAAGCCTAAGCTTTACAATTAGAACTAGGAGAACATCGTGGAAAGTAAAAGAATCAAAGAAGCCTTAAAAACAGCACTTATGCTTTCGAAGGTAGCAAACTCCACACATTCAGTAGAAATTTTCGAAATTGGGGAAGTTTTTATTAAAGGCGATCAGGTTTCTTACATCAACGCCGAAGGAAAAATGCGTAGCCTAACCACTGAAAATGTAGAAGCTCGGATGGATGAGATCCTTGGCGAGTTTGATGACCGGCATATTACTCAGCAATTGCAGGCAATGGTCTTCGCGTAGCGAATACTATCCTTAAGGGCTTTCGCCCTTACACAATGAAAGGCGAAGCTTCTATGGTCTTCGCGTAGCGAATACTATC
>JASJGK010000069.1:0-15018 GCA_033791585.1 SAR324 cluster bacterium
GCTCATTACAGATAAAAAGTTGGTTTTTGCCTGAGCTGCATTTTCTGCCTCTTCTTTAGCTTTAATCAAAGAGTCTCGCTCTAATCTCTTGGCAGTAACATCACGGATTACTGTAACGGCACCATGTTCTTCACTTATTAAGCCTAGGTCTAACTTATTGCTACTCGCTTGAATCCAAATACCAGTCGGTCGGTTTTCATTTTTAACAAAAACATCTTTGAAAGCCGTTGTCCCTAATTTTTTAATATGAACGGCAGGGATGGAGTCAGCCCCAAGATAGGTCTTTTCATCAGATTCATAAAACCCCAGAGCTTTGGACCACTTTGTAACTTCTCTCGGGATTTCTTTAATCCCAACGATATCTGCAAAAGCATGATTATGAAGCAAAACAAAGCCCTGCTCATCTGTAACCACCACACCGTCACTCATTGATTCTAAAACTGAATTCAAAATCCCCGTACTCACCTTCAAATCACCTTGGGACTCGGCAAGTTCGGCTTGGGTCATGGTTAGATCATGATAGGCATTGTCAAAGTCTTTGGCCTTATCTGTGGTTTTGGTCAGCTTGTAGGTTAAGATATCCAAACAGATTTTGTTAAGCAGTAAAACCACTTCGACAGAGCCTTTAGAGCGGATCAAAGAATCTGAGATAGAAAAAAGGGAAATTTCAGTTCTGGCTCGAACTTCAGCGGTAGTGGGGTTTTTTGAGATTACACTCATTTCACCGATCAAATCACCTTGGCGGCGCAAGGTTAAAATATACCCACCGTCGGCAAAAACATCTACCTCACCATCGATGATGAGGTAAATTTTATCATTTTCAATATTTTCAGGGATGATAACGTCCCCAGTCATGAAGTGTTCAATTAGGGACAGCTCAACTAGTTCCAATAAAGCAGAGTCTTCAAACTGCTGAAAGACCTTTTCTTTCTTAATTATTTCAACAAGTTGTATTTTACTAAGCTGCTCTTTCATTGGACTTTACCCCATAGTAGCGATGCCTCTTTTTGATGCCTTAATAAAGTTAATAAAGCGTTCAAATACTTGTGAGCCATCTGATAATTTTTCTATTGCTCCTAGGGCTTGTGCAGGAACTAGACCACTGCAAAAATATTGGTTGTACAAATTTTGTGCTTGGGTCACTTCCACATCGCTCAACCCAGCTCGTTTTAGGCCGACAATATTTAGGCCATAGACCTTGCCCCTGGAACCAGTACAGATCACATAAGGCGTTACATCTTGGTAAACGGCTGTCATTGCGCCGACCATAGAAAAATCCCCCACCCTACAAAACTGATGGACACCAGCAAAACCACCTGTCACCACACGATTGCCAAGGGTCACATGCCCCGCTAATGTAGTGCAGTTAGCAAGCATACAGTCATCACCAACGGTGGTATCATGGGCAAAGTGGCTTGAGACAAAAATCTGGTTGCCGTTGCCAATTTTAGTGATGCCCCTATCCTTTTCAGTGCCACGGTGCACGGAAACATATTCACGGATGTCATTTTCATCCCCAATTACGGTCATGCCATCATCGTCTCTGTGGGTTTTATCTTGGGCCGGGAAGCCTAGAGTACAAAAAGAACCGATACGGTTTTTTTGGCCTAGAGTCGTTTTGCCCTTAATGGAAACATTATTTTCAATTTGGCATCCATCACCTATGGTGACTTCAGGGCCAATAATACAAAAGGGGCCAATGGTTACGTCCTTACCAATTTCGGCTTTAGGGTCAACGATTGCTGTAGCGTGAATAGTCATAAATTCCTTTATCCAAATGATTTTTCCCAATCCTTAAATACTGCCTCCAAGCCTTGGGATTTTAGTTTTGAAGCCACCGCAAAGGCACTTCTGTCATCGTCGATGGAAAACTGTTCTAAGTTTTCCTTTTCGCTTGCGTAACCACCGGGGTCGGTCTTGCTGCCAGCGCTGAGACTAGTGATCCCAAAGTGGATAGCATGGTCTCGAAATTCGGAGCTTTCTCTAGTCGAGAGTGATAATTCTAAATTTTCATCTAGGAGTCGGTAAGCACAAATCAACTGGGCCAATTCTTTGTCGTTCACAGGGTGACCGGGTTCCAACACGCCTTCGGCAGGCCTAAGTCTGGGAAAAGAGATAGAAAATTTGGTCCGCCAGTAGGTCTTTTTCAAAAACTCCAAATGGAAGGCGACCATCCAGGAATCAGCACGCCAGTCTTCTATACCTAAAAGGCAACCGAGGCCAATTTTGTGGATTCCAGCCTTCCCCAAACGATCAGGCGTTTGCAGACGATAATTAAAATTACTTTTTGAGCCCTTGTAGTGAAACTCTTTATAATTTGGCCCGTAGGTTTCTTGGTAGATCATCACCCCATTCAAGCCTGCTGCCCGAAGTAGCTCGTAATCGGCTTGGTCCATGGGCTGTACCTCAGCTGAGATCTGCGCAAAGTACGGTCTGATCCAAGAGATAGCCTCTAATAGATAATCCCTGCCTGCCTTTTTGTTCATATCACCTGTCACCAACAACACAGATTCATAGCCCCAAGATTTTAAAATTTCCACTTCTTTTAAGACCTCTTCTTTGGTCAGGCGTACTCTGGGAATTTCATTTTCTTTGCGAAACCCACAGTAGGTGCAAGAACTGAGGCACTCATTGGAAAGGTAAAGGGGGATATAAAGCTGTATCGTTTTACCAAACCTTTTTTGGGTCAAGCTTTGCGCCTCTTGGGCCATTTGTTCAAGGTAAGGGGCAGCGGCAGGTGAGATCAGAGCCATAAAATCACTGAGGTCTCGTTTCTTTTTGGCCAAAGCCCGCTCTACATCGTTTTTGTTTTTGCTGTAGATCAGCTCCCGAACCTCAGAAAAATTTTGCTTTGCAAAGGCTTCTGAGAATTCACCAGGCTCAAAGGAGCTATGCTTTAAGTTCATAGTTCAACTACTCGCTTAAAAAAGCAGTCAAGGGGCTTGAAGCTTCTGCCCCTTTTTTGATAGAACCACCGAGGCCAGCTTCAAAGGCTAATCTACCAGCTTGAACAGCAATTTTAAAGGCCAAAGCCATTTTTACAGGGTCACCACTCACAGCAATAGCCGTATTAACAAGACAGGCATCAGCACCCATTTCCATAGCTTCAGCAGCGTGACTTGGGGCACCAAGGCCCGCATCAATCACCACAGGCAATTTGGATTCGGCAATTATAATTTCTAACATTTCTCTGGTGACCAAGCCTCTATTACTGCCAATGGGGGCCGCCAGCGGCATCACAGCCGAGGCACCTGCCTCTTCTAGTTGCTTACAAAACACAGGGTCTGCATTAATGTAAGGCAGAACAATAAATCCCTTTTTTGCCAAGGCTTCGCAAGCGATTAAAGTTTCTCTGTGGTCAGGTAGCAAATACCTAGGGTCAGGGTGAATTTCTAACTTCAGCCAATTGGTTTCCAAGGCTTCACGGGCAAGCTCACTGGCAAAGATCGCTTCTTTGGCCGTGCGAACCCCACTGGTATTGGGCAATATCCCCACACCTTTAAGCTGGACCGATTCCAACATTTCATCACTGGCATTTTCAGCATCAAAGCGCTTCAAGGCTAAAGTCACCAATTCGCTGCCACTGGCGACTATGGATTCTTTCATCATCTGGTTAGAGGAAAACTTTCCCGTGCCCAAAAAAAGCCTTGAGCCAAAGGTCTTACCGCCGATTGTTAATTGTTCCATGCTTTTTTTACTTCTTGGTCTAGTCTTTCAAAGGCTAGGGCTGGGTCATCTGACTCCCAAACTCCGCCTAAAGTGGCAACGCCATTAAAGTTTAAGGCTTTAGCCTTGGTGATATTGGATTCGCAAATTCCCCCGAGGGCGAATATATCCACAGATTTTTTTTGCAAGCTCTCTTTTAAATCAGTTAAATCAAAGTTAGCTTTCACAGACCTTTTGGAAATAGAATCAAAGACAGGGCTCACAAGGGCAAAGTCGATGCAGGGCCATTTCTTTTCTATTTGGGCCAGACTATGTAAAGCCATGCTCACCTTTAAGCCAGTGCTTGCAGCTTTTAGGGCTTTGACTCTGGCGCAGAGGTGATCGTTACAATCAATCTCTTTAAAGTGCACCCCACCCAGAGAATAGTCTGCCGCCAATTCTTGGAACTGGTGGAGGTAGATTTTCTTTTGTTCCACAGGCTCAAACTGGTCTAAAAAATTAGCACAGTCTGTTTTGCTCCAATTGGGCCTTCTCAGGTGCAAACGTTCCAGACCATTTTGCATCATGGTCTGGATCAAGGCCACCTCGCCTGCATAGGGTTCAGGCGTAGTAATTACGATCAGATTCATTTTTTATGATAGATCTCAGCGCCTGTTTCAGCGAAGTCTTTTGACTTTTCACTCATGCCTTTTTTAAGGGCTTCAGCTTCATCAATGCCTTGTTGCTGTGCGTACTCTCTCACTTCATGAGTGATCTTCATTGAACAAAACTTCGGGCCACACATGGAGCAAAAATGAGCTAGCTTCGCACCTTCGGCAGGTAGTGTTTCATCATGAAAAGCCAAGGCTCGATCAGGGTCTAAAGAGATATGAAACTGGTCTTTCCAACGAAATTCAAAGCGGGCTTTACTCATGGCGTTGTCTCTAAACTGGGCTGTTGCGTGGCCTTTTGCCAAATCTGCTGCGTGAGCGGCCAGTTTATAGGTAATCACACCCTCTTTCACATCGTCTCTGTTTGGTAAACCTAAGTGCTCCTTAGGTGTTACGTAGCAAAGCATTGCCGTACCATACCAACCAATCTGAGCGGCACCTATGGCAGAGGTAATATGGTCATAACCAGGTGCGCTGTCGGTTGTTAGTGGCCCTAATGTGTAGAATGGAGCTTCAAAACAATCTTCTAATTGGATTTCCATATTCTCTTTGATCAATTGCATGGGCACATGTCCCGGGCCTTCGATGATCACTTGAACATCATATTCCCAAGCGACTTTTGCAAGCTCGCCTAAGACACGCAACTCACCCAATTGGCATTCATCGTTGGCATCTGCCAAGCAACCAGGGCGAAAACCATCACCAAGGCTGACAGCCACATCGTACTGGGCAAGGATCTGGCAAATTTCTCTAAAATTAGTATAGATAAAGTTTTCTTCGTGGTGAGCTAAACACCACTTGGCAAGCATTGCTCCGCCACGACTAACAATACCAGTCAAACGAGTTGCAGACTTTGGAACTAAAGAAAGCAGCACGCCTGCATGTAAAGTGAAGTAATCCACCCCCTGCTCGCACTGTTCAATCAAAGTATCACGGAACATTTCCCAGTTTAAGTCTTCAGGCTTACCACCAACTTTTTCCAAGGCTTGGTAAATGGGCACAGTTCCGATGGGCACAGGGGAATTACGTAAAATCCACTCTCTGGTTTCATGAATGTGCTGGCCTGTGGAAAGGTCCATTACAGTATCAGCGCCCCAACGGCAGGCCCAAACGGCCTTTTCTACTTCTTCTTCAATCCCAGAAGTAATGGCGCTATTGCCAATATTAGCATTGATCTTAACCAAAAAGTTTCGCCCAATGATCATGGGTTCTGCTTCAGGGTGATTTAGGTTTGCCGGAAGAACGGCTCTGCCCTTGGCTATCTCATCTCGTACAAACTCTACTGATATTGGGCCATCCGGCATGCTTGCCCCAAAGGATTCGCCCTTGTGTCGTTTTCCTAGCTCAGGGTTTTTGGCGATCATCTCAGCAATCTGTTGGTTTTCCCTGATGGTAACATACTCCATTTCAGGGGTAATGATTCCCGCCTTGGCGTAGGCCATTTGGGTAATGCCAACACCTTTTTTTGCACGTCTGGGCTTTAAGGGGTTAGGGAAAGTAACATGGGATAATTTTGGGTCAGCCTTGCGCTCTCTGGTAAAACCAGAACCATATCCTTCTAACTCTTCGGTATCGCCTCGGTTTAAAATCCACTCTTGGCGGACTTGATGCAGACCTTTTTTGATATCAACAGCAATAGTGTCGTCAGTGTAAGGCCCAGAGCAATCGTAAACAATTACTGGGTGGTTGTACCCTTCTGATTCAGGGGTTAGGTCTGCTGCATTGGTTAAGCTGATTTCTCGCATGGCCACAGATAGATCATGAAGCTTGCCCTTTATGTAGACTTTTTTCGATCCTGCAATTGGGCCTGTGGTGATTCCCGTGGTACTTTTGATTTTGATATCGTTCATAATAAATTTTTTATCCCCCTTGAGTGGGGCGGATGATTAAGATGCGGTCTGATTGTTTGAGTTGGACTTCTGCCCAGTCCTTTTTAGGGACAACTTCGTCGTTTAAAGCAAGAGCTATAGCCTTTGTACTTGCTAAACCTAAGTCTACCATTAATTGGTCGAGGGTCTCTGCTTGAGTTTCTTCTTTTTTGTCGTTAATAAAAAGTTTCATCACTCCTTTTAGCTGCTTCCTTTTTGTTGTACTTAAAGTACAGTAATTTTTTGAATTTAACACCCCTTGAAGCAATTTTTTTAAATTCTTTAAAAATCCTAGCTAAGGTAAAAAAATCATGTTTTAATTCGATCATGAATGAAAAACTAACAGCACATTTTCCCAATCTTGGCCCCATGGAACAAGACTTTGAGGAATTCAAATTAGTACAATTGCCCAAGGGCACCGAGATTTTTGCCGAAGGTGACCCTTGCGTGATGATTGCCTTGCTACTTACGGGCGTGGTTCGGGTGTACAAATTAAGTGAATCAGGCCGAGAAATGACCCTCTACCGTATTCACCCAGGTGAGAGTTGCATCCTTTCTATTTCCAGCCTGCTTAGCCACAAGCCATTAGGGGCTATTGCTGTTGTGGAAGAAGATATTGAAGCCTATGCCATCCCCGCAGGCACCTTCTCTAGCTGGATGAAGGTCAAGCCTTGCATGCAGGATTTTGTTTTTGATTTGCTTTCCCGTCGCCTTTCAGAGGTTTTGACCACAGTTGAAGAGGTGGCCTTTCACAGGTTAGACGAGCGGATTTTAAAATTTCTATTAAGCCAGCCCAGAAATAATGCAGAGGTTGCTACAACCCACCAAAAGATTGCAGTGGAGGTAGGCAGCAGCCGAGAGGTGGTGACCCGAACCTTAAAAGATCTACAATCCCAAGGCTTGGTTGAAATAGGCCGTGGGGCGATTATTTTAAGGGATTTGGAAAAAATTAAGTCTCGACTTCATCCCATTTAGGACTAGGTAAAATTAAATTTTTGGTCGGTCTTGCCTGTGAAACATTATTAGGTTTTCAAACGGTCCAAGCGAAGCCGCATCCTTTCATCAAAAAGCTTTGCCGAAGCCAGTTGCAGTGCAAATAAAATCCCAAAGCCTGTGCCTGCCACAATCAAAAAGATAATCATAATTTGATATTTTGCAGCCTCGAAGGGTTCACCGCCAGCTAGAATCTGGCCTGTCATAAGTCCAGGCAAACTCACCAAGCCCGCTGCGGCCATGGTATTTACGATTGGGGTCAAACCTATGCGAAAAGCTTCTTGCTTAATTAAAAGTATAGATTGTTTCGCACTCTGGCCTAAAAGCAATCGCCCTTCGATTTCAAAACGCTTTTCCCAACTTAAACTAGTCAAACGGTCTAGCCCCAAGGAAATTCCGTTCATGGTATTGCCTAATAAAATTCCTAAGAGTGGGATAGCATATTGAGGCTGATACCAAGGTTTTGCTTCAATCAAAAAATAGAGGGCAAACAGGGCTACAAAAAAGCTTGAGATCATCATAGAACCTGTGCCTAATGCGTAGCCTAGTGGCCCTTTGAAAGGCCGCTTTTGTCGGGCTAACACTTCTCGCCCTGCCGCCAGCAACATCACCGAGCTAATCAAAACTATCCAACCAAACCCCTCCTGTGCAAATATAAACTTTACGGAAAAACCCAATAACCCCAGTTGCAAGGTAGTACGAAAGGCACCGACCATCAATCTGGAGGCTAGGCCTAATTTTAGAGCCAAACTCACCGCTGCCAGTAAAAAGACCAAACCAGCCGAAAAGATCAAGTCCCAATGGTTTAGAGTAATCATCATCTTAGCGCCTTCATAGCTCTGCAACTTCATTTGGTTTAAGCTCTAAACATCTGGTGCCCATCCGTTTGGCTTGGGACGGGTCATGGCTGACCCAAAGATAACCAGCGCCTGTTTTATCACAGTAATCCACAATCAAATCTTCCATCAATCCTACACTACTGGGGTCCAAAGATGCAGTTGGTTCATCAAGAAGTAAAAATTTAGGTTGCATCTCTAGCATTCGAAGCAAACCTAATCGCTGTTTTTCGCCGCTAGAAAGCTGGTAAACTTCTTGGTCTAAAATCCCTGAGGTAAAGCCCAGATCGGTTAAGGGTAATTCTTGGGGTTTTTTAAAATGAGGGGAAACTAAATCAAACCACCATGCCGACTCGGCAGGCAGATAGCCCAAATTTAGTCGGAGTTCTGTTGGGGGGATTTCGGCAGTCTGTTGGCCCCCAAATTCAATGGAGCCTGTAAAAGGGCTTAGGTCCACGATAGCCCGCAGCATTTGACTTTTGCCCACACCAGAGGCTCCAAACAAAGTTACTCGTTCACTGGCCTTGAGAGAAAAAGATAGAGGCCCAACCTCTAAAAATCGGACCTCTTTGAGACGTAAATCCACTAAATATTATGCGTAGAGGTGGAAGACCATAAAGTAAATCACAACGCCAGAAACAGCCACATAAAGCCAAATAGGGTATGCCCATTTGACCATTTTTTTATGCTTTTCTTTGTCCCCTTGGATGGCGTATTTGATCGCCAGTAAAATCAAAGGTAAAACCCCAACTGCCATAATAATATGGGGGAATAAGATTACCATATAAACGATCTTTATAAAGCCTTCGCCCTTAAATTCAACGTGACCCACTTGAAAGTGATAAAAAAGATAGATGGCAAGGAATGCGGAAGAGATCCCAAAGGCTGTCATCATCAATTTTTTATGCAGCTCCTCATCATTTTTCACTTTGATGGCGTAGCCTGCACCAAGTAAAAATACTGTTGCTAAAGAATTAAGACCTGCGTTGATGGCAGGCAGTTGGGCTAGTGTTTCTGGTGACATGGGTTCCTTCTGGGATTAATCGTTTTGTTTGGTGGCCTTGTTTACTTTAAATAACTACAGGTTCACGATTTCATCTGTATTTTACATTACCAAGCTACTAATGGTTACAAGTTCTTTTTATCTTGGGGGCTATTGATGTTCACTAATTTGGGCCACAATTCTTTAGCTACAGTAATTTTTTCGATTGGTAATTGTTTAAGTAAAGCTGTCAGACCCTTTTTGGGAGCGAATAAATGCCGTTGCAAATGAGGGCCAATGGCTGGCTCGTAAATGGCGCATAGTGGCTCTAATCTTTCTGTTTCAATCACAGTAGCAAGCTTCAAAGGATTACGTTTTTTTACAAGTAATTCTAAAATTTCTTGGTCTAAGTTAGGTAAATCTGCCGCTACTATCAACCAAGCGCTGTTTGGAGACGACTCCAGCAAACTCAAGAGGCCGCCCAAAGGGCCAACCTTTAAAAATAAGTCGGGGATGATTTGAAAATCTGCAACCCCAAAAGCCTGTTCTTGTCGTTGGCTTAAAGCGACAGGGCCTTGGCTAAAAGGCTGCAGCAAATCCTGTAAGAACTCTAAATTAGGGCCTGAACCGTAATCCATGTTGGCCTTTTCTGATCCCATGCGGCTAGAAAGGCCACCTGCCATTACTGCAATTTTTAAAGGATAAGCTACTGTTTGGCTAGTTGTAAGCAGGGGCAATAAAATTGCTAGGGTCTCTACCACTGGCGTTTCCCAGGTAATGATGGGGGTGGTTACACCCTGCGCCTTGAGAGCATTTTTTTCGCCCTCATTAGCCACCTGGAGCATTAACAAATCCTTGCTGGGTAAAGGCGCATCCTCACCATCCTTGAGGCAATAGATCATAGGCCCCACTCCACTTTTCCAACCTTCTAAAATAGCTAAATCAAAAGGGGGGTCAAGGGGTAGGCTCTGCAAATCAAAGGCTTTTTTCTGGTGTAACAAACTGGATTCTTCAGAGGCAATCAAGGCGTAGCCAGCCCCAGCTTTAAAAAGAGTCGCTGTGTCTTTACCCTTAGCATCAAAAAAATGTTTGTGACTCGAATGCTTACAAAAAATAGGTCTAAAGCCTTGAGTTATCAATTCACTAGTCAATTTTTCAGAAAGGCTCGTCTTGCCTGCGCCGCTACTACCTGTTACCCTTATGATATTATGCATAGATTCCTTTTTTTCTATACACTTAATCCTTTTAAAGGCCTTTGAAAAGATGGACGAAAAATTAACTCACTTTGACCAAAAAACAGGCAAAGCCAAGATGGTTGATGTCGGGGGCAAGGCCCCTACCCGCAGAACAGCCATTGCCCGTGGAATTGTTAAGGTGCCGCCACAGGTAGCCGAGGCCTTGGCTCTAGGTGAAGTTAGCAAGGGTGATGCCTTTACCATTGCCAAGACAGCAGCCATAATGGCAGCAAAAAAGACAGGCGACTTGATCCCTCTCTGCCACCCTTTAGGCTTAGATGTGGTGAATGTAGAAATGGAGTTGCACAAAGAAAAAGGCCTAGTCACAATTGAGTCCACCGCCAGCATGACAGGCAAAACAGGGGTGGAGATGGAAGCCATGATGGCTGTCTCCATCGCAGCCTTGACACTTTACGATATGATCAAGGGCATGGATAAAGGCTCTCGGGTTTTAGTGACAGGCCTTTACCAAAAAACGGGCGGCAAATCAGGAAACTATAAAAACCCTGAAATGGAATGGGAAGAGTTACTAAGATAGCTAATCTAAATTCGTTCATATCCGACTCAAATTCTTAGTAGTTCTCTTTTCATATGGGACATTTTTTACCTATTTTTGTCCCTTTCTTTAAAGCAGTCACATGTTATCCTTCTAAATACGACTTTATGAAGGATATGATGAAATTCCCAAGAAAGAAACTAATGCCATTTTTTCAAGCATTGGCAAGCGCATATTTATTTGCAGTAACCCTCTTTAGCCTCTATTTAACTTTTTTTGGAAAAACCCAAGAAGGGTTAGTCGCAGCTTTAGAGAGTTTTAGGCTACAATCAATATTAATGAATTTTTTCGGTTTGCTAATAGTTGAACTGGGACTAAATGCCGCCTTTGGTTTCTTGATGGTTAAAGCAGGATGCTTCTTTGAAGAAGGACTTGACGCATTACGCTTTTGGGCAGCAGTACTTTTGAGTTATACATCCGCCGTAGCTAGCTGCTCAAATATTGAATTAATGTTACTGGGGCCATATCAAGATATTTCATCTGAAAACAACATATATTGTATATATCTCACAGTGTTGCTTGCCGCTTTTTGCATCATAGCAATTATGCTAATAGGGAGTATGTCAGAGCGATACGGCAACATTACCCACTATGGAAAAAAGCCTATCCCCATTTTAATCTATGGAATCCCAAATAGAGAAATTTTCCAATATATACATATAGGGACATTTTCATTGGTTGCTATCATGGCCGTTTCTAGCATACTAGAAATTTAAACCAAGCTATTTATGAATTTCCACCATCTTACGACTGGATAAAAATTTATACATAAAGCCTATTACCCAAAGCCTGTTGTGTGTTGTCGCCACCAAGGGTGAATCTGTAAGCTCTGAGTCAGACATGTCTGTGACTAGATAGGTAAAGATCAGGTCTAATTTTGGGTGGACTTCAAAGCTTGCAAGCAGGGCCACCTCAGAAGCAATAAGCCCAGACCTAGCTTGGTAGGCGGGCCTACCCTCTAAGACATCCTTGGCTCTTACTGAGTAGATTTCAGAGTTATATTTTTCGTCACCATATTCCCGCCCAATACTAAAAACCAAAGCATGTTTGCTTTGGCGATCAAAAAAATCAAATCTCACAGAAGGTGTGAAGTTAAAACCAGCCGAAGGGGCACCAATCACCAAACCTCGCCCATGGTAAAAGGGCAAAATTGTGTAAAGGTGTTCATTAAAAAGATAGGTGGTTTTTAACCCAAATTGAAAGATAATGGGTTGGTGGTCCATCCCCCTTCTAGCCCATGATTTTTTATGGATAAACTCCCTGTCTGGGTCTTCTATTCCCGCAGGCGCTGGCGCATTTTTACCTTCATTCCACAGAGGCATGCGGCCAAAAAAACCCAATTCCAGATCTAATTTGTCCCCGTTGTGAATAAAAAATCGGTTGGTCTCCCCTGCTTCATAATAGGGATCACGAATGACCCCGTAGGGCAGCAACACAGCCCCCATGTAATATTCATTAGAGCCAGTATAGTGGGGATAGTAGCCCTCTACGGCCAGAAAGCCCAATTCTATCTCTGGTTTTTCGGCAGCGTTGGTGATCGGTGCCAGTAACCAAAAAAAAGAAAACAAAGATAAGTAAAAAAGGAGCAGTTTGGTCACTAGGTTGCTGAGGCTATTAGGCTGCGAGGCAATGGGGGCCACGAAATAAAATTAACTCCAAAGCCTTTAGATTGGGGAACAATTTTCATCTTCATCACATTGACAAATTTGGTTTCGACCATTGTTTTTAGCGTGGTACAATGCCTTATCTGCACGCTCCACCAAAATTGCAATCTCTTTGCCCGTTTTGGGCTTCATGGTATGCATACCAATACTGATGGTAACAAGTTCATTTACACTGGAATCAGCATGGGAAATGGCTAATTGCTTTAGGTTGGATTGGATGTTCTTTGCCACTTGCAAGGCGCCCAGTTCATTGGTATCTGGCAGCAAAAGGGCAAACTCTTCCCCGCCAAAGCGTGCCACTAAATCGCCTGGTCGAAAGGTAGCCTGAGAAATGGCCTTAGCAACTTTAAAGAGGCATAAATCCCCTGCCTTGTGGCCATAGGTATCATTAAAGTTTTTGAAAAAATCAATGTCACACATCAAAAAACTCACCACAGAGTTATTTCGATGCATTTCTTTTAAGATTCGCTCTAAACCTTCATCGAGCATTCTGCGGTTATGGATTTTAGTTAAGGCATCAAGCATGGCAAATTCTTGCAACTCTTCTTTTTTAGCTCGAAGGTTGATTTCGACATCAGTCCTAAGTAAAATTTCCCGAGTTAGGTCTGTAATCACAGTCTGTAAATGTTTGTTTGTCATGGTCAATTTTAGGCAATTGGCAATGCGCAGCTTGATCACTTCAGGGTTGATCGGCTTGGTAATATAATCTTGAGCGCCTAAAGAAAGGCCACGGATCATATCTTGGGAATCTTGTTTTGCGGTAAGAAAAATCACGGGGATTTTGCGTGCTTGGCTATCGGCCTGCAATGTTTCCATCACCTCAAAACCATCCATGCCCGGCATCATAATATCTAGCAAAATCAGCTGACATTGCCCCTTGAAGGCCACTTCAATGCCTTCTTGCCCAGTAGATGCTGCAACCACCTCATAACCCACCTTGGTGAGGATGTGCTTAATCAGAGCTAGATTGGTTTCATTGTCATCAATGACTAATATTTTTATTTTTTCCATGTTTTTGCTTTGGCTATAACAACGTTTTTTCTAAAACTGCACCCTCTAAAGTATCACTTTCATACTGAGAACCTGTAATATCCCCTTTTGTAAAGTCAGCTTTTGTTAAATTAGCCCCTACCAAATTTGTACTTTGAAAATTAGCTTTAACACAGTTGGCACCTTTCAAACTAGCATTATGAAAATTTGCATTACTCACCCTTGCCTTGGTAAAAACAGCATTGTCTAAAATAGCCCTTTCGAAAATAGCTTCTCTGGCATTGGCCTTGACAAAAGAGGCTTTGACCATGGACGACGCTGTAAAATTTGTTTTATAAAGTTTGGCTTTATCAAAAATAGTCCCGCCTAGGTGGCATCGACTCAAGTCCACACCAGAGAGATCAGCACCCTTCAAATTAGCACCTGTTAGGTCGGAACCTTTTAAAGAACTACCACGTAGCACAAACCCTTTTAGGTTTAACCCCTTGAGCATAGATTTTTCCATCTTGATTCCCAGCATGGCTTTCCCCTTTACTTGGTCCAAGGGTAACCTTGTGCCTGTCAAATCACATTGATTAAAACTGGCCCCTTTTAATACAGCGCTCCTGAGTAGAGTACCATTTAAAGAGCTTTTGTCAAAGACCGTCTTGATTAAAATCGAAGCGCCCATTTGCACTCGATCTAAGGAACAACTTACAAAACTAGCACCAGAAAAGTCACCATGGCTAAGGTCAGAAAAATCTAAGACCGACTTATTAAATATGGCACCTGTGGCAATCACATTGCGAAATTTCACAGCCCGCAAGGTGGCCCCAGTAAAATTGGCTTCTTTTAGGTTTGCCCCAGTGAAATCACTGCCTTCTAAATTGGCTTGGGAGAGGTCAACTTTTTTAAAGTTTACATTTTTTAAGTTCATTTTTTTTAAGGTGGCCCCTTTAAAATTAGCGCCTGCCATGTTTCGCCCTTCTAAGGATTGCCCCTCCATCTGGACACCCATCATGCGGACCTGCTCTAAATTACAGCCCTCCATTACAGCATGTTCAAAACGAGCTTTGGTAAGGTTACAGCCCTTCATGTCTGTGCCGATAATTCGGCCAAGCCTAAAATCGGCCCCCATAAAACTGACTCCGTCAGCCTTGGAGGAAACTAAAATCACCTTTTGTAGATTTGCCTGGCGGAAAGCTGCCCCTGTAAGCGTTGCTGAGCGAAATTTAGCTGCTACCAATTTGGCTTGGCTAAAATTGGCCTTTTTTAGATTGGCATGGCTGAAATCGCCACCACTTAAGAGTGCACTTGAGCAATTTGCTCGGGTCATGTTGGCACCTTGGAAAATTCCATAGGCGAAATTTAAGTTGGAGAAGTCTGCACCAGTCAAATTTTTTCTAGAAAAATTGGCTCTTTTGCCCTTAGATTTATCTTTCAACCAGGCCTGATGTTCTTGAGCCATCATTTGCAACTGGTTGCGGCGCATCGTCATTGACTATCTCTTATTAATTTTAAATGCTTGAACCCCAAAATTACGAGTTTGGCACTACACCTCTATTTTTAGAAAAATTGGCCTTTTTAAGCAACATCTAT
>JASJGK010000070.1:0-9723 GCA_033791585.1 SAR324 cluster bacterium
ATACAGTCTTCATGGGCCCATAGACCTTCGTCCTTAAAGACTTTATCTTCAGGCCCAATTTGAAATTTACACAAAGAACAAAGTTTTTCAGTCATGGCTCGGTAATATTAAACTCATGGCCGAAGCATACTTCACCCATTTGAAGAGGTAAATACCCTGAGTTAAATGTGGACCAACTTGATCCCCGTTCAAGTGCGTAGCTTTGTTCAGGCAAAAAGTAGCTTCTTTGCCCTCGGGGTTTACGATTACAGCGTCAAAGGGTTGGGTTATTTCTTTTAAAATTTCTAAGACCATGTAGACTTTTTTCTTGGCTTCAATCACTCGACCGACGGCAAAGTTGGCCTTTTCTTGCAAGTTATTGTTGGTCAGTCGCTTTAGTGGTTTGTCAGTTCGGTTTTTATAGAAGAACCCCACAGTAGTTTTCTGGGGCCAGGCTTCAGCAATTTCTGGCTGCAATTTGTTATCATTAAAGTATTCAGAAAGCAGTTGGTATTCTTCTGGGCTTTGCAACTCTAAACGGAACCAATTTACTCCTGCGGCCTTGGCGGCCTCCTCAAGGCCTATCAAACAGAGGTCTTTATCGTGAAAGTAAAATGTACCGTGGGAATTTTGAATCAAGCGCCCAACCTGTGTCGGTCGGTCGTCACTGAAAGCAGTGGTGGAAATCTCATCTTCAGCTATTTTCATTGGGCGGGAGATGAGTTTTCTTCTAGAGTAAAAAGTTTCAACAGGGCCTAAAGCTAACAGTTCAAATTCAATTTTTTGGTCTATTTTTTCTCTAAGTTTGGTAATTTCAGGAATAGGAAACTGGTTGGAAAGGACTAGCTTTTTTAACCTGCCTCCAAGTCGCTCCACCCATGCAAGGGCTGCCTCTCCATTGGGGGCGGCTTGCTCTAGGCTAAATTCAAGGTCTATTTTGTTAAGCTTGGCAAGGGTCAAGGCTACACCTGGGTCGGCGCAACGGATGCGATCAAAAAGCTCTAAATAGGGAGTGAGTTGTTTGAGTTTGCTTTGTAATTCTTGGTCCTTAACTAAAATGGAAAAGTCTAAGATATTTAGGCATTTTGAGGGCTGCAATTTCTTGGCGATTTCGGGCAGCTCTTCTAAGGTAATTTGACCAAATTTACTAAAGTCTCTGGATTGTAATAAAATGCACTGCCCAACAAAGCTTTTTAGCTCTAAAGTATCCTCTAGTCGGGAGAGATTGAGGCTATAATTCATGAAGTATAAAAAAGGGGGTCAAGTTGCTTTGTAAGATACCACTCTATTCCTGTTTATTTCGCCAAGTAAAGGCATAATTACCCTTGCCACATGGATACAAAAAATATATATTGATTATCAGTTTGTGTAGAACTTTTTATAGGGTAAAAAACCCTGATTCTACACTGAAATAAAGCTCTAACCTATCAAAGCTATTAAAATGAACGAACCCTTAAAGATTCAAGAACTTGATAAGGTAGTCATCCGCTTCTCTGGAGATTCTGGAGACGGTATGCAGCTAACAGGAAACCAGTTTACTGGCGCCTCAGCTCACCGTGGTAATGATGTTGTAACCTTACCTGACTTCCCTGCTGAAATTCGCGCAACTCCTGGTACTATCCCAGGAATTAGTGGATTCCAAATGCAATTTGGTGATCACGCAGTCAATACCCCAGGCGATTTTCCTGATGTATTGGTTGCCATGAATCCTGCGGCCTTACGTGCAAATATCAAAGACGTTAAGAAAGACGGATTTGTTATTACTGATTCTGACACCTTCACAGAGGCCATGATCAAAAAAGCGGGTTACGCTGATGATGTTGATCCTTTAGATGCTGAGAACGTACTGCATAAGCAAGTAATTGCGGCACCTATTACAAGTCAGACAATTGAAACTTTAAAAGATTTTGATATTGATAAAAAATCAAAAGCTCGTTGTAAAAACTTTTTTACTCTTGGGATTCTTTTTTGGCTTTATGACATTAGCCCTGCCTTTACCATCCAGTGGTTAAAGGGAAAGTTTGCTAAGAAGCCAATGCTTGCTGATATGAACATTAAAGTTTTAAACGAAGGTATGCTCTTCGCTCAAAACTCAGGTCACTTTCAAAGCCAGTACCGTGTACAACCAGCTGATTTAAAGCCTGGTATGTACCGCTCCGTAACTGGTAATGAAGCTTGTGGCTTAGGCCTTGTTGCAGCGTCAAATTTAGCTGGGCTTGATTTGTTTTTAGGTTCTTACCCAATTACACCTGCAACGACTGTTTTAGAAGAAGTTGCTAAGTATAAAGACCACAATGTAAAAGCTGTGCAGATGGAAGACGAAATCGCTGGTGTTTGTAGCGCAATTGGCGCTGCTTGGGCTGGTTACTTCGCTTGTACTAATACTTCTGGCCCGGGCATTGCCCTAAAGGGTGAAGCATTAGGCTTGGCTGTAATTACCGAAATCCCATTAGTTGTTATAAACGTTCAGCGCGGTGGCCCCTCAACTGGTTTGCCTACAAAAACAGAGCAGTCTGATTTAATGCAAGCTATGTATGGCCGAAACGGGGAATCCCCAATGCCAGTACTAGCTGCTAAGACACCTGCTGATTGCTTCCACATGACAATTGAAGCTTCAAGAATCGCTTTAAAGTACATGACTCCTGTAATTCTTTTAACTGATGGTTACTTAGGAAATGGTTCAGAGCCTTTCTTAATCCCTGATGAAAAAGACCTACCTGTTTTAAAAGTTACTCAGAGAACTGACCCTAAAGGGTATCAGTCTTATGCACGTGACCCAGAAACTTTAGCCCGTGAATGGGTGAAGCCAGGAACTCCTGGCCTTGCTAACCGAGTTGGTGGCCTTGAAAAAGACATCACTGGTGCTATTAGCCATGACCCTGAGAACCATGATGAAATGGTTCGTCTACGTGCTAAAAAAGTACAGAATATTGAAAATGACATTGCAGATCTAGAAGTACTACAAAGCCCTCACGGGGACGATATTCTTATCATTGGTTGGGGTTCAACTTATGGTAGTATTAGAAACTCTGTGGATAAGTACCAAAAAGAAGGCAAAGGCGTAAGCCAGGCTCACTTTTCTCACATCTTCCCGTTCCCAAAGAATACTGGAGATGTACTAAAGAAGTACAAGAAGATTGTTGTTGCAGAAATGAACCTTGGTCAGCTGGCACCTCTACTTCGTGCCACATACCTGACTGAGACCATTCCTTTGACAAAGATCCAGGGAAGTCCTTTTACAGAGAAAGAGATCTCTGATGTCATCGATACTTTAATTTAGTGCTAAGGAAAAAAATGAACGCAGAAAGCAATTTTACTAAAAAAGACTTCACCCCTTCAGGTGAAGTAAAGTGGTGTGCTGGGTGTGGTGACTTCGGGATCCTATCACAGACAATTAAAGTTTTATCTGAAACTGGTAAAAGCCCAGAAGAATTTGCATTTATTAGTGGTATCGGCTGCTCTAGCCGCTTCCCTTACTATGTAGATACTTACGGCTTCCACACCATTCACGGTCGTGCCTTAGCTATTGCAACAGGCACAAAGATCGCTAATCCAGACTTAAGTGTTTGGGTTGCCATGGGTGACGGTGATGGCCTTGCAATTGGTGGTAACCACTTCTTGCATGCTGTTAGACGTAACGTGGATATGGTTTGTATCTTAATGGATAACCAGATTTATGGTTTGACTAAAGGTCAATTCTCCCCAACCTCTTTTAGAGGTCAGAAGACTAAGACTGCTCCACTTGGAACCATGGAAGATCCTATCGATCCAGTAGCGTTGACTATGGGCTTGAATGGGACATTCGTGGCTCGCACAAGTGACAGAAATCCAAAGCATATGCACGAAGTTATTACTAGAGCATACAAACACAAAGGCTTTAGCCTTGTGCACGTTCTTCAAAATTGCCCTATCTTTAACGATGGCGCTTTTGAAAAAGAATCGAATAAAGAAACCAGAGCTGATGCAACTTTGATGTTGAAGCAAGGTGAGAAGATGCTTTTTGGTAAAGAAAGCGAGAAGTGTATTGTTTCTACTGGTTTCTCTCCTAAAGTGGCACTTGTTGCTGATGTGGATGAGAAGGATATTCTAGTACATGACGAGCACCAAGCTGGTCTTGGCCATTTCTTAGCTCAAATTCAAGGTGAAAACTTCCCTAAACCACTGGGTGTATTCATTGAGCGAGAAGCTCCAACTATTGACCAAGAGTATGTTACTCAGAACAATAGTGTGATCGAGAAAAAAGGAAGAGGCACTATTAAGAGCCTTCTTGAAGCTGGTGATACTTGGACAGTAGGTTAAGTTAAATAACCTGAGTCTTAGTTCATTATTAAAATTTAGGGGCTTCTTTGTTTACAAAGCTGGCCCCTTTGTTTTTTTGCCTCCCCTTTCGAAAAAAACTTTATAAGTAAATTAAGCAAAGCATGCCACTTGCTCCCCAAAAAACTCCAAGGAATCCACCAATTCTAAAAATTCTAGCTCTTGCTAGCGGTGCCTTATTCCTCGTTTTTTTAGTCCTATTTTTTATCTTCAAATCCTCAGTCATTACTGAGTTTAATCGCAACCAGCGAAGTCAAAATAATAATACAATTTTTTACGATATTGATCGCCAGCCCTTTCACGTTATCAAGGGTGAAGAAGACCGCAAATATATCCCCTTAAAAAGAATATCTCGCAATTTACAAATGTCAGTTGTTGCTGTCGAAGATGCAAGATTCTTTAAACACTTTGGTTTTGACCCCATTCGTTTAGTTGGTGCCACTTTAAGGTTGCTAAAACCTGGTGCAAGTTTACATGGTGCCAGTACCATCACCCAGCAATTAGTTAAGCTTTCTTTGCTGACCCCTGAACGAACATTTACCCGAAAGTTAAAAGAGTTATTCATGGCCATAGCTATGGAGGTAGAGTTTTCCAAGGCCGAGATCCTAGAGTTTTACTTGAACAAAGTTTATTTGGGGCATAGAAACTATGGGGTGGAAAATGCGGCCCTGAACTATTTCCACAAGTCGGCACAAGATTTAACCTTAGCAGAAGCTGCATTTATCGCAGGCTTAATTAAAAAGCCAGAAGGCTATAGCCCCTATTCTAATATCAAAGGTGCTCGAACTCGCCAAATATTGGTTCTAAAAAGATTAAGAACCATTGGTTGGATAACCCAGGAAAGATATAAAGCAGCCCTTAACGAGCGAATTCAAATTCGTAGAAGAAAACATGCCGATTTAAAAATGGCGCCCTACTTCACTACTCACGTTCTAAGTGTTTTAAAAGAGCGCTATTCAAGGGATGACATCTACGGTGGGGGCTTACGAGTTTTTACTACCTTGCACCGTGGGCGGCAAAAGACCTTGAAAAAGGTCATTGATGAGCGCTTTAAAAAACCAAAATCTTTTTCTCAAGTTGGCGCTGTGAGTATGGACCCTGAAACAGGATTTGTAAGTGCTTTGGTCGGGGGAATTGATTTTGATATCAGTGAGTTTAACCGTGTGACTCAGGCTAAAAGACAGCCAGGCAGTAGCTTTAAACCCATTTTATACACTACCGCTTTGACTCGCGGAGTGAAGCCGAATGATTCTTTTGTGGATGAGCCTATAAAATATTCAAGAGGTGGTTTTAGTGAGACCCAAGAATACTATGAGCCAGCCAATTTTTCAGGCAATTATCTAGGTCCCATCACTATGGCGCAAGCTTTAAAACGCTCTAATAACGTGGTAAGTGTACAGATACTAAAGCAAATAGGCGTGCCCGCTTTAGTCAGAACAGCAAAGCGGTTTGGTATTGATATCCCCGATGATAAAGGTCTCTGTTTGGCCCTTGGTTGCGGCGAAGTGACACTTCTACAGCTTGCAACTGCCTATGGGGTTTTTGCAAATGATGGACAGATGAATCTACCTGTCTTTATTTTAAAGGTTACAGATTCCACTGGTAAAGTTCTAGAAGAATACCGACCGCAAAAATCGATCCCTGTGATCACCCCGGGCCAGGCCTTTCAGATGAACCGCATGCTGCAAAATGTTGTGAATGCAGGTACAGGGCGAGGTGCCAAGATTGACCAGGTCGCTGGTGGAAAAACAGGTACGACAGACTCTTTTAGAGATGCCTGGTTTATGGGCTTTACCTCAGAACTTGTAACGGGTATTTGGGTAGGTAACGATGACAATTCCCCCATGAATCATGAAACAGGCGGAAGGACCCCAGCAAGGCTTTGGAAGGCTTATATGACAGCCATTGACCGAAATAAAGACAACGCCTTTTCGACTAACATTGAGTTTGAAGAATATTTAATTTGCGATGCCTCTGGAAGACTTGCCACCTCATGGTGTGAGGAAACCAGCTGGTATCCTTTGCGGCCAGAAGCTGCACCCCAAGAAGAATGCACCCTGCATGATCAACCTGTGACGGAAGTTCACATTTGCAGAGTTTCAAAAAAATTAGCAACCCAATACTGCCCTACTGAAAAGGTTGGCAAGCAAAGGCTGCTGGGTGGAGAGCAGATAACAGAAGAGTGTGATGTTCATGGTCCTTTTGGGAATTTTGAAGAAAGCCAAAAGCCTATGAATGGAGCTAGTTTTCAAGCCACAGAGCCACAGCCAACCCTTCAGCCAGTGGCCAGGCCTGCTGCGGCAGCACCAAACAATGAACCTGAGGCCTTTGAGCCTTTGGCAGAACCGCCAAACCTCGAACCTGATTTTGGTGAATAGCCCCCCCTACACTATAGCTTTTTCCAGTAGGGTCATAAGTTCCGCCTTTCCTTGGCTAGACATAGAAGAGTGAGCAATGGGCATTTCCGTTTGCTTTAAGATCTTTTTAATGAGGCTTGATTGTTTGGCAATTTGGTTCTTGCCCAGTTTATCTGACTTGTTAGCCACGATTTTAAAGGGAAGCTCTGCATCCATCAAACTCTGGGTAAAGGCCTTGTCCTCTTTGCTTGGTTCGTGGCGAATATCCACCAGCTGCAAGATAAGATTTAAGTCAGGGGAATTGACAAGGTACCCGTAAATCATTTCCCTCCATGCTTGTCGGACTCCTTTTGGGGCTGCAAAGCCATAGCCTGGAAGGTCGACAAGGTAAAAAGAATCATTGATCAGAAAAAAGTTAAGCATCTGGGTCTTCCCAGGGGTGCCACTGGTTTTAACTAGTTTTTTTCGATTTAGTAGATGGTTGATCAAGCTGGATTTACCCACATTGGATCTGCCAATAAAGGCTACCTGCGGGAGCACAGGGAGGTCGAAATCATCCCATCTAACTATTCCTTTTACAAATACAGCGCTATTGATTTTCATTGCCTTTCTCTGACCTTTTCATTGATGGAATTTTGAATTTCTGAGATAATGGCCGAGTTTAAACCTTTTGTAAATGTGCGTCAAAGAGGCAATGAAATTAATATGAGTGACCAAGCTGTTTTCCCAGTTAGCTTCGGGCAGGTCTTAGCTTTAAGTTTTGATGCCTATAAGAAGTTTTTTCCAGGATTTTTTTTCCTAGGGAGTCTAAGCTATTTACCCTTCTTTTTACTAGCTCAATTATTAACCTTTGAAAATACAGAGATTTTAGGTTTAGTCCATGGGTTACTTTTAGATACGATCGTCTTTCTTGCACTCCCCACCATCTATTCTGCAGGTAAAATATTCCCCTTAACCACTCTCCAGATATTCCAAAGGTTTTTTACCTCCGCCATTTTGATTTCCTTTGCTCAGCTCTTTTTTATGATGATCGGGTTGGTTGGCGCTGTGCCACTAATGTTTCTCATCTTTGCAGGCCAGTTTCTGATTTTAAATAATCATGAAAAGTTGGTTGATGTCATTGGGAATTTAAAAGCAAGTGCTAAGCTGGCCAAGGACAACTTTGGCCTGATCTTTTGGAGTTTTATGGGCATAACTCTCATTTGTATCCTGCCTGAAGTGGTATTCCGCTTAGGGTATGTTCTTTCTCATTCTGAAATCCAAGCCTTAGCCTTGGCTGGGGAAAATGGGCAGTTGATTGGCGCAGACTTCACGAATAAAGTATTTAACATGGTCGAAATTATCGCCTCTGAAAATGGTTTTCAAATGTGGAATAGTATCTTACATTTGGTCAGTCGCCCATTCAAAGCAATCTTTATGGCCTTTTTATTTTTAGGCTGTCTAAACCAAATTGATTCCGAAAGAATCAAACGCTACCTACAAATTTCGGCTACAGATAATGAAGAACTAAAACCTAGCCCCCAAAATGAGGAGTAACCTTGGTCACGATCAATAAGGCGCAAACAGCCAGACCTAAAATTTTAACCGAATCTGACCAGATTCTAAGTGAGCTGAGTGATGAGTTAGCCTCTTTAAAATCTAGGATGGAGTTACTAGAAGATGAGCAAGTAGAAAGTCGTGATATGCTCAATAAAATGGGCATGTATGAGGAGTTTGCCGAGCAAAGTTACGATAAATTGATTGAGGAGCGGGGCCAGCATAAAGAAAATTATCAGGTGATTGCCAATGTGATGCAAAATCTAAAATCCCCTGTGACCAATGTTGTGGATAATTTGTCTGGCTTGATCTCTGAAATTGGGGATGAAGAAACGAGGGCCACTTTAACAGAATGCATGAACATCGCAGGTAGTGTTTTGGATTCTTTTAGCGAGGTTCAGGATTTTTGTATTGATGAAGGTAGCGCTCTAGAAGTAAACCAAGATCTAGTTGATGTCCGCAGTTTTTTAAAGGAATTTTTAGGCCAAATGCAGGTGGATAGCTCCACGGCTTTGGCTCGCCCCATTCAGCTTTCCATTGACCCTGAGGTTCCTGCTGAGTTCCCTTTATATATTGAAACTGTAAAATCAGTTTTGGAAAATTTGCTCAAGGAGTTGGACCAAAATTTAGGGGGCGGTGAGATCACCCTAGAAGTAAAACTCAGTGGCGGCGGCGAAAGCCAAGGTATTGTTTTCCAAGACTTACAATTGAAAATTAACGCTACTGTGAATTCGAGCTTAGTCTGGGGTGAGAGCTGGGTAGATGCAATCAAAAACAACGAAGAAAAATTGCAAAAAGGCGGGTTGGATATCCTTCAGAGCCGCAATCTACTGCGTGGGCTTGGTGGCTCCTTGGTGGTCAATCAAACAGAAGAGCAACAGGTATCAGGCTTCACCTGCTTTCTACCTTTAACCTACTAGTTTTTTACTTAAGCTGGGCTACATTTGTGTTTGCGCCTTCTCTGGCCCCAGCCTCTAGCGCAATCAGATTTTCCCCCTTTTTTAAATAGATGCTTCCATCTTCTAGTTTTGGATACCTTTCCTGGTAGATTTCCCCTAGTTTTTTTAAGTTTACTCCCTGTTTCTTTTTTATCCAGTAGTTCGCCCAGCGTTCAAAATCATTGGGGCTAGAGTCCTCCGAGGCTAGGTAATTAAATATCTGGAGGTCAGGGGGCCTGAGTTCCATTGGGATTAAGGGTGAATGCACCACCCAGCCTGTTAAATCCCCCTCATAGTCTTCGATAAATGCAATTTTTTTTTGTTGGTCTTTATAGGCGAAAAAGAGTTTTTCAAAAAGTCTGTTTGACCCCAGTTGCAATAAAATTGCCTTTTCAATCTCTTGGGCTTTGGGGCTAACTCCCGATAACACAAGATTTCCCCAGTCTTGGTATAAAAAATCCTGCATTAACAGCCTCCAAATTTCTTGGGCCTTTTTGTCTTGTTCTGTCAGTTGATAATACCAAAGGCGAGCTAAGTTTATTTTCTCTTTTTCCTCTAAGTTTGCAGGGGAAAACTGGGCGAGGGCTTTGGCCGCT
>JASJGK010000071.1:0-5143 GCA_033791585.1 SAR324 cluster bacterium
GCAATTTAGCTCAAATAAGATAAGATAAAACAAACCTTAAGCATAATTAAACTATGATTACCTTTAAAGAAGAAGATAGCAAACTAATCTGCTTGCCCGAAGAGGAAATTATCGCATCCAACGTTCCTCCCATGCGAGATACCTTAATCGCACAGCTTGACGCCAATGATACGTGGCAGGAGTTAATTTTTGACTGCGAAAAAGTGGAAACGTTAGACTCCATTGGGATCAACCTTATTGTTGGTTTGTTTAAAAAGGCAAAAGTTGCCGATAAAAGTTTTAAAGTGATTGGTTGTAACGAGGCCATCATTAAAGTTCTTGAATTATTTCGTTTAAATGAGCAATTTGTGGTAGAGGCTAAGGATGCTTGATGATGAAGAAATGCTACAAGGTTTCTTAGAAGAAACCAAAGAGCACTTGGCTACCATTGAACCAGATCTTTTAAGCCTTGAAGAAGACCCAGATGACCTAGACACCATGAACCGACTCTTTCGGAGCGTTCACTCTATCAAGGGCGGAGCTGGTTTTTTCGGCCTAGAGCAACTTTCCAGAATGGCACATGTCATGGAAAACCTCATGAGTCAGGCGAGAAATGGTAAACTTGTTCTTGCCAGCCCCCACATTGACGGGCTGCTTAAGGGGCTAGATAAGCTCAACACCATGGTAGATGATGTTGCTGGCTCCAATGACCTTAACATCGACACTGAATTAGCGCTTTTAGAAGCCCTAAATGACGGTAAAACACCTGAAACCCAGACCGTTTCAGCCGAGGTTGAAGTTGCTGCTGTAGAAACGGTTGCAACAGTGGAAGAGGCAGGAGCGCCTGCGCCTATCGAAGTTGCTGCGCCTGAAGCGGCACCGACAGAAATTAAATCAAAACAGATCAGTTTTAAGATTTCTGATGACGAGTTAAAGCTTGTCAAAGATAAGCACATGAACCTTTATGCTGTGAGTCTTTATCTCCAGCGTGATATCATGTCCAAAGGTAAAACCCCATTCCAGTTTATCTCTGACTTAGAAGAGTTAGGCAGATTCATCGATTCTTACCTAGACCATGACGACCAAGGCCCAATTGAAGAAGGTCTGGAAGATGATTTACTCTTCACCTTTATATTTGCGTCTATAATGGAGCCAGCTGTTGCCTCAGAAGGCTTAGCTGTAGAAGATTACCAAATTACCAATATAAAGCCTGCTGATTTAATTTCAGGTAGCCTGACTATAAATACCAAAACAGAAAAATTGGCTATAGCGCCCCCCACGTCGGCCCCTGTAGCAGCTCCTGAACCTGTTGCAGTAGCTACCCCTGTTACCGCAGCGCCTGTCGTTGCTACCCCCACGCCTGAGCCTGTAGTTGCACCTGTTGCCGCTACTCCCCCAGCAATAGTACCTAAAACACCTCCGCCAAAGCCTGCCAAGGCCAAGGCCAAACAAGTTAAATCGGATGAATCCATCCGCGTGAGTGTTGGCAAGCTAAATAAACTAGTCGATCTTGCAGGTGAATTGGTTTTAGTGAGAAATCAACTCTTGCAAACTGGGGAGCGTGAAGGTAAAAAACTGCCGGGCCTAATGCCTATATTGCAGGGTTTAAATATTGTAACCACAGAGCTGCAAGAAGAGATTTTAAATACTCGGATGCAACCTGTGAGCACTGTCTTTGGCAAGTTCCCACGGTTAATCCGTGAATTAGGGACCACCTTGGGCAAGGAAATCGCCCTAATCCAAGAAGGCACAGAAGTAGAGTTAGATAAAACCGTTTTAGAGGCCCTAAGTGACCCCTTGACCCACATTATCCGTAACACTGCCGACCATGGCATTGAAACACCAGCTGAAAGAAAGGCCGCAGGAAAAGCCGCAGAAGGGAATTTGCTCCTTAAGGCCTACCATGAATCAGGTCAGGTGATCATCTTAGTAAAGGATGATGGCAAAGGGATAGACGGTGATAGAATCGCTGGAATCGCCTATGAAAGAGGTTTGATTACAGAAGATGACTTCCATAACATGTCCAACAGAGAAAAGATCAAATTGATCTTCCGTCCTGGCTTTTCAACAGCTGAAAAGGTTTCCAGTGTTTCTGGGCGAGGCGTGGGAATGGATGTGGTTCGGTCTAACATCGAAATGATTGGGGGCACAGTTGAGCTTTCTTCTGTTCTAGGTGAAGGCACTACCATAAAGATGACATTGCCTTTAACCATGGCCATTGTTTCTTGCCTCATTGTTGAAAGTGAAGGCGAACGCTTTGCAATTCCTCAGATCAACCTTGAAGAATTGGTTATGCTCAAGCCTGAAGACTACAAGACCATGTTAGGCTATATGCAAAACAAAGAGGTTTTAAAGTTACGAGGCGAACTTTTGCCCCTTGTTGCCCTGTCTGAAGGCCTAGGTATCCTAGCAAAAAAAGACCCTCCTTACAAAAAAGTGTTGCGGTCTTTATCCAAGGAAAAATGGACCGAAGGCACCAAGTCAACTGGCGGGTTGGTTATTACAGAACGCAACCCCGAAGCAGCGCAAGAGGCAGTTCGGATTTTAATTATCTCCATTGGCATCAATAAAGTTGGTGTCATTGTAGATTCAATCGTTGGAAGTGAAGAAATTGTAGTCAAGCCAATGCCTGAATACCTAAAATCCTTACATCAATTTTCTGGTGCAACTATTTTAGGTGACGGTGCCGTGGCTATGATTATCGACACCTTGGGCTTTGTACAAAAAAACAACCTCTTTTTTGCTGACTTAAAATCGGAAAAGTCCAAATCCGACGCCAATGCAAATCAGACTGCCGAAGAGCAATCACTCTTGGTTTTTGACAATGGAACCAATGAACAGTTTGCCATTACCATCCCGCTAATACAGCGAGTGGATGAGATCGACTTGAACAAGATCCAAATGGTTGGGGATAAGGAATTTTTTGAATACCGAGGCCAGCAAATGCGCCTTTTACGGTTACACGACTACCTATCTATCCAGCAACCGACTGAGTTTTCAGAGCGGGCCAGTATCATTGTGCCTAAAGAAACAAGAATCCCTGTTGGTATCGTCATCAATAAAGTGATTGATACTAAAAACATGCAGATTGATGTTAACGAAGGCGGGATCCAGGCAGAAGGCATTTTAGGTTCAACCTTGATCGACGGCAAAATCACCTTGCTGCTTGATCTTTATGCTCTACTCGAAATGGGTGAGCCAGATGCACTCCACCGCGTGAAATTTGAAGCTAAAACGGTGCAGACATCTAAGATCTTACTGGTTGAAGACACACCTCTTTTCTTGACCATTGTAAAAGAATACCTTGCTAGTGTTGGCTTTGATGTTGTCACAGCTGTGGATGGGCAAGAAGGGTTAGACAAATTGGAAAAAAATCATTTTGATCTGGTACTTTCTGACATTGAAATGCCTGTGATGGATGGATTTGGCCTCATTCGTGCGATCCGAGCCCAAGATAAATACGCCGAGTTGCCAGTATTAGCCCTGACCAGTTTAAATGACGACGACACAGTTAAGAGCGGCTTAAATGCTGGTTTTAATGAATGGTTAGTTAAGCTTGATAAAGAGCAAATTCTTACTACTATCAATAAGTATCTAGGTTAAGAGAGAAAAAATATGCCACAAATAGCAACTTTTCACCTTGGTGACGAAATCTTTGGAATCGATATTTTGATGACCAAAGAAATTGGTAAAATCCAAGAGATTACCCCTGTCCCCGAGGCCCCAAGCTTTTTACTTGGGCTTATGAACCTTCGAGGCCAGATTGTGACCTTGATGGACCCAGGTGTTTTTTTAGACCAACAAAGCCAAGTGAAACCAGAAGAAAGAAGACTCATAATCTTAAAAACAGAAGATGAGTTAGAGGAATTAAGGCGCAATGAACTTGTAGAATGCGAAACCATGTCTCAAGATTTCTTATCCTTGGTCATTGACCATGTTGGCGATGTAATCGACATTGATTCTTCTCAAATTCTGCCTCCGCCTCCCAATCTAACGGGAAACAAAAAGGATTTTGTAACAGGAGTAGTACAGCTCAACAAACAATTAATCATACTTCTCGATGTAAGCGCCTTAGCAAAAATGTGCATCACTGAAAACGAACAATAAATTCACATGACAGATATGATCAAAGTGATGGTAGTCGATGACACTATCACCTACAGACAAATCCTTTCCAAGGTTGTTGAAACTTTAGACCACGCTGAACTGGCAGGGACGGCATCAAGCGGCAAAACCGCCTTGATGAAGATCCCCACTATCAAGCCAGATGTGATCTTTTTAGATGTTATGATGCCAGACATGGACGGTATAGAAACACTCTATAACATCAAAAAGGATTTCCCTAATATCGCTGTTGTTATGGTCTCTGCCTTTGACATGGAAAATGCCAAAGCAACCCTAGAATCCCTAGAAAATGGAGCTTTGGATTTTATTGCAAAGCCTGTTGCACAAAACATGGCCGATGGCATTGCTCAATTCCAAACTGCCCTGACCCCCATTGTCAGCCTTTTATTCCATGAAAAATACCCCAATGCAAATTTAACGACTAGGGCTAGGCAACAAATTTTTGTGGCCAGAGAGAGCACAGAAGCTCCTTCTGCACCCTCTGTTAGAACCGAAGCCAGCTCGATCAAAGGAAAGGTCGACCTAGTGACCATTGGTATTTCTACTGGCGGGCCTAATGCGCTACATAGTCTTTTTATTGGGATTCCAGAGGTTTTACCCTGCCCTGTTTTAATCGTTCAGCATATGCCACCTATGTTTACCCAGTCTTTGGCAGAAAGGTTGAGCAGCGTTTCCAAAATGGACATCACAGAAGCCGTGGATGGCGAAATCGCCCACCCGGGCCACGTCTACATCGCTCCTGGTGGAAAACATTTACTCGCTAAAAGACAGGGAACAGGCTTTTCTTTAAGTGTCACAGACACACCCCCTGTCAACCACTGCAAGCCTGCCGTTGATGTTTTATTTAAGTCTGTTTCTGAAATTAAGAATATCAATGTCTTAAGTTTAATCCTTACAGGCATGGGCCGAGATGGTACAGAAGGAATCAAAGATCTAAAAGCCAAGGGAACCTTTACTATTATCCAAGATGAAAAAACCAGTGTGGTTTGGGGGATGCCTGGAAGCGTACATGAGTCTGGCAACTATGATGAGATGTTGC
>JASJGK010000072.1:0-25216 GCA_033791585.1 SAR324 cluster bacterium
CGGGGCACATTGCTGAAGTTCGCAAGCGCATCCCAGGTGTGAAGGTGATTGTTCACCCTGAGTGCCCAGAAGAAACGGTTGACGCTGCCGATTATTCTGGTTCCACCAATAAGATTTTAGATATTGTCAGGGCCGCCGAGCCAGGCACAAAATGGGCGATTGGCACAGAAATCAATATGGTTCACCGTTTGGCCATGGAGCTAGGCCCGAAAGAAAACAAACACATAGAGGTTTTAAATCCCAACGTTTGTATCTGCTCAACCATGTACCGTAATCACCCAGCCCATGTGGCTTGGGTGTTAGATAATTTGCTTGAAGGTAAAATCATCAACCAAATTACTGTTAAAGAAAAGACCAAAGCCCTTGCCAAGGAAGCCTTAGCTCGCATGTTAGACCTTAGTAAATAAGACAATAAACTATGAGTAACAACCCCTTAATTATTGCAGGTAGTGGCTTAGCAGGGCTTTTAACAGCCCTAATTTCAGCGGAACATAGGCCTGTTCTAATTTTGACTAAGAAAAAACTCACTGACTCCAATACTGAGCAGTCCCAAGGGGGAATAGCTGCTGTTTGGGCCAAAGAAGATTCTGCAAAAGAGCATATTCAAGATACTATTTTAGCTGGGTCAGGTTACGGGAATACTGCTGCCATTACCTTGATGAGTGAAAAGTCAAAAACTGCCATCAACCAACTAATTGAGTTTGGGGTAAGGTTTGATCAAGATGAAAATGGCGAATATTTACTTGCTTTAGAAGGCGCCCATTCACGGCCAAGGGTACTCCATGCAGGTGGTGATGCTACAGGGACTGAGATCATGCGGGCCTTGACTCGTGAGACGTTACGCCATCCAAACATAACTATCTTAGAAGATGCCAGCTTGGCCGAGATCGTCACTAAAGATAATCAAATCCAAAGCGTAAAATTTTACCAGCATAACATAAAACTAGAAGAAATCCCCTGTAGGGATTTGGTCCTCTGCACTGGCGGCGCTGGAAATATCTTCCAATTTACCTCTAACCCGCCAACTGCCACAGGTGAGGGTATCATCCTCGCATACCAAGCAGGGGCAAAGGTTAAGGATTTAGAATTTTTTCAATTCCACCCAACAGCATTAAATATTAAGGGCGCACCAAATTTTTTAATTTCTGAGGCCCTCCGTGGAGCAGGTGCCATCGTTAGAGATCATAACAATTATGCCTTTATGACAGACATTGACCCCAGAGGCGACCTTGCAAGTCGGGATATTGTCAGCCGCGCTATATTTGCAAAGATGAAAGATGGCCCTGTCTATCTTGACGCTACTCACTTGGGTCATAAAGTCCTAAAAACTCGCTTCCCCAATATTTTCCATACCTGCCTAAACCATGGTGTTAATATTGGAAAAGATTTAATCCCCGTTACACCTGTGGCCCACTATTTAATGGGCGGAGTGGAAACAGATCTGAATGGCAGGAGTAATGTCAAGGGTTTATACGTCGCTGGCGAAGCCGCCTGCACAGGGGTTCACGGCGCTAACCGCTTGGCAAGTAATAGTCTTTTAGAGGGTGCAATTTTTGCGATGCAAGTGGCTGGTATAGTTGAGCTAGATGCAAAAACGACCCCTTCAATTTGGCAAGACGTTGCCACAAAAGCTAGAGGACAGGTAGACCTACCAAAGTCTACATGTAATTTAGACCGCCAAACCTTACAAAAAGAAATGTGGGATAAAGCGGGGATTGTACGCGATGAAGGCAACTTAAAACACCTTTTAAAAACTTTGGGCAATCCAGAATATATGAAACCAGAAACTAAGACCCAAGAAGAATTCGAATTTCAAAATATGCTTGTTCTAGGTAGATTGATCACTCAGGCTGCTCTGAGCCGAAAAGTCAGCCTTGGAAGTCACTTCAGAGCAGATAACTAAAAAGATAAAACATGGAAGTACATTTAATCCAACAGGTCATCCAGCGAGCCCTTGAAGAAGATTTAGCTTGGGGTGACATCACATCTGATAACCTGATCGACCCAAAGGCAACCTGTGAACTGGTTCTCATGCTCAAAGAAGATGGTGTAATTGCCGGCATTCCCGTGGCAGAGCGCACTTTTAAGACCTTGGACCCAAGTTTAAGTTGGTTGGCTAGAAAAAAAGATGGTGAGTTTTTGCACGCAGGCACTACTTTAGTGAAAATAAAAGGAAACGCCTGCCAACTGATGAAGGCTGAGCGTGTAGCGCTAAATTTTCTGCAACGGATGAGCGGTATTGCCACCTTAACTTCTCAATTTGTAAAACTCGCACATGAGGCCAATCCTAAGGTTAGAATTGCAGATACAAGAAAAACCACCCCAGGATTAAGATATTTTGAGAAATATGCTGTAAAGCAGGGTGGAGGGCACAACCATAGATACTGCTTGGCTGATGCTGTGATGATCAAAGATAATCATGTTGCATTGCTCAAACAGGAAAAAAAGACCCTTAAGGCAGCTATTGCCTTAGCAAGAGAGAAAGTCAGTCACACAGTAAAAATTGAAGTAGAAGTTGATCGATTAGAAGAAGTTGAGCAAGCAGTTGAAGCTGGTGCCGATTGCATTCTACTAGACAACATGACCATCGAGCAATTAGTCGAAGGCGTCGCTATCATCAATGGTAGAACCATTGTAGAAGCAAGTGGTGGCGTGAACTTAGCAACTGTGGCAGACATCGCCAGGACAGGGGTGGACTTAATTTCTGTTGGTGCTTTGACCCACTCGCCGAACGCTTTGGACATTAGTTTAGATTACGCCTAAAAAATCACCTTTTAGGCAAGGATTTTGAATTACTCTGACAATGTAAAACTATTGGAGTAGTCATGAAAAGATTCATCATCACAATTATTAGCTGTATCGTCCCACTCAGCATCGCTTTTGCGCACGACTTTTCAGGTCTGAGAAAAGACCTGATCAAGGATTTTGGAGCTGAGAGATTAGCGGATCCAAAAATAACGATCCTTTTTGAAACGCAAGGCCGTGAAAAGCTAAAAGAGGGTTTTGATTTAGTCAAAATCAAAAAAAACCTTTCTGAAGAAATGTTACGTAGCTTTCAAGTTACGGACCCTGTAATCGCAGCGGAAACACTCAAAAGAAATAACCTTGATTTTGCTGAAGTCAGTAAAGGTGGCAAGGCCCAAACGGCTGTTGCCCGCCACCTCGATAGTAATCATATCTTACTAGTTGAGCTTTCCCCAGAAGGGGAACAGCTTTCACTGCGAGCTGAGCTGGTTCATCCTGATTCAGGAAGGGCCGCTGCACAAGTGTTACACCTCGCCCGCGAAAGCAAAGCTACTGTGGCCCAAAAAGCACCTGAGCTACAAGCCGCTCAGAGTAAGCCTACAACACAACCAGCAGGTTTATTTTCAAGAGCAAATTCAAATAATATGACAAAAAATTCGACCTCTAGCTGGGTTGCAAAGTTTGGTGATAATTTTGTCCCTTCTCGTTTCCGAGACGACCATAATGAATCCTGGATCGACTTCAGCCCAACTGCTTTTTTAAACTCAACCACTCAGTCCATTGAAATGTTTCTTTGGCTAAAGAATTTAACTGACGTTGAAATCCCAGCGAAAAAATTTCGCTATGATTGGCGAGTAATGGATAACTTCCAACTTAGCTATGACCTAAGAACAAACAGCGAGGCAGTTCACCACTCTAGTCACTTCTATGCAAAATTGATGTTGGTGAATTTAGAGACCATGGGGCTTGCCTTTGGTGGCCGCAAACGAGTCACTTGGAATTCTGAAAATACTGAATTTGATCAAGGTTTGGAAACAGACGAAATCAATAATAAAAGAAATGGTGGCAGTCTATTTTTAGCCTCAACCGTAAAAATTGAAAAAATTGGGCTTCTAGCAAACCTTTACCTCGACAACCAAAAAGTAGGTGCTGGAGCAAAATTTTTGATCACAGACGAATTTAAAGTCTATGTAGATGGCTACCAAAACTACTATGAAAATGCGATTATTGATAATGAATCGGTAATTGGAATCCAGTTCTATAATCCCGATGGCAGTGTTGCTACCTTAAGGTACGACGTTGAAACAGAACAAACACACTTAGGCCTTTCTATAGCCTTCTAAACCAACAATCTGGTTTTTAAAGATTCGATTTCTGAACTCAGGTTTACTTTTACCTAATCAGCCCTCCCCTCAAAAAAAGGGGGAGGCTTTAAACTTCTTGTTTAAAGTCTCTCACCCCCCTTTCCAACTAGCTTAACTTTTCAAAAAATGATACTTTCAGCCTGTAAATTTTAAGAGTTTTACATCTCTTATGCATAATTTTAAAGGCGGTTTTGCAAGAATCAATCATCACAACTTTAGGGCATATCGATCACGGTAAATCTAGCCTTGTCTGGGCCTTATGTGGGACTGATCCCGATAGATTTGCTGAAGAGAAAAAGCGAGGAATCACCCTCGACTTAGGTTATGGTTTTTTTGACCAAGGAGATCAGAGAATTGCTTTAGTGGATGTGCCAGGGCACGAAGATCTAATTAAAAATATGCTCAGTGGTCTTGGGGGTATCCAAGGCGCATTGATGGTTGTTGCGGCCGACCAGGGCCTTATGCCCCAATCAAGAGAGCACTTTCAAATTGCAAGCCTTTTAGGTCTAAAAGGAGGTGTAATTGCTTTAACTCGTGTGGATTTAAGCGAGCCTGAAACCTTAGCCATGGTTATTGAAGAAGTCGAAGAATTTATCCAAGGTAGCTTTTTAGAGGCTGCGCCCATCATAACCTGCTCCACAAAAACAGGGGCTGGCATCGAAAAAGTTCGGGCTGCGCTGTTGGCTTTACCTCGGTCAAGCTCTCCCTCGCACTCTCCTTTTATCATGCCCATTGACCGAAGTTTTTCTTTGAAGGGTTTTGGATTTATCGCTGCGGGAAATGTTGCCCAAGGGGCCTTTAGTGTAAGTGACGAGCTACAACTCTACCCTGACCAAACACAGGTCAAAATCAGGGGGATGCAAAGCCAGCAAGCCCCTATTACGGAAGCAAACTCAGGCATGAGAGTAGCCTTAAATATAAAAAACATTAGCACTCAAGAAGCACCAAGAGGCAAAATACTAGCTAGCCCACAGGCTCTGCTGGTGACAACCGAAACTTGGGTCGAGGTCAAGTGGCTTAAGGTTACAAAAGACAAACTAAAAAGTCGACATCCCTTGAGCCTGTTTGTGAATGGGCAAGAAACGCAAGGTGTGGTTCGTAGGAGCAAGGAGTGGCCAGAAGGCCTTTGGCACGTGAGCTTTAAAAAACCTTTGGCTCTAAAATTCCAAGACATAATTATTTTACGTAATTTTAGCCTCAACGAAACATGGGGCGGGGCTACAGTGCTTACATTACATTCGATTAAAGACTTAAAGGATAAAGCTTCTGCTCGCTCTCAAATTGCATCTTTGAACAGTTGCTCTGTAAAAGAAAGGTTCGAACTGGTTACAGCTTTAAGCGGTGCCAATGGCCTTTTGACAAACGAAATTACGGCCCAAACGGGGGCTAGTAAAAAAGAAATCGCTACAGCTATCAAAGACCTGCAAGCGAAAAGAACCATTTTAACGACAAAAGACTCACAAGCAAAATACTACCACAAAAGCCAACTAAAATTATGGGGTGGCTATTGCTCTAAGATCTTAAAAGAATTTCACCAAAAACAACCAGAAATTATAGGAGTGAAGGCTGAGTATTTTTTTGGGAAATTCCCTAAAAACTGTGGGCAAAAAGAAATAGCTGAAATTTTAGACTGGTTGGCAAAGGCCAAATTCTTTGAAAAAACAGAGCTCCTCTTTCATATGGCCGACTTCCATGGACAAATGCCTGTCAATTTAAAAAAAGCAAAAAGCGATGTTCTTGGCAGCTTAAAAGAGTTAGGGTTTAAGTGTTTGAACGAGCAAAAATTAAAAGATTTAACCCAGCTCAATACAAAAGATTTAAAAAGATTAACCCTTTTAGCAGTAGAAGAAAAATGGTTACTCCGCACCAAGGAGAAATATTTTTTTTCGGCCCAAGCAATTGACCAAGCGTGGGCGAACTTAGAAGAGTACTTTCATGAGCATAAGGAAATCACAGTGATTACCTTTAAAGAGCGATTACATCTTTCCAGAAAAGAAGCGGTGCTAATTTTAGAACTATTTGATGAACAAGGCAAAACTCAGAGAGCGGGGGACCTTCGTAGCTTACGCTAGGTAGGAATGTAATATGAGTTTAATTATAGAACTTAGCGAAACCCAGGTTAAAATCAATAGTTACCAGCTAACTTTTGACTTTGTTGCTCCTGCTGAAAAATTGACACATGCGGCCTTAGAGACTTTCAAAATGCTCAAGGCCTCCCCAAGATTGCAGCAAAACACTGATGAGGGGCAAAGGCGTGAAGCTCTGCAGCTGTTACAAGCATATGGTTTAGCTCTTTTCAATGCCCTAATTCCCAATAGCCTTAAAAGTAAACTCCACGATCATAATGGCATAGTGATCCATACCTCCAATTCAGTTTTGCGAGAACTGCCCTTTGAGCTATTATTTGATGGAGTTAGTTTCTTAGGCCTAACGATTGGAGTGATGCGAGGCTTTGATGGAGCACCCCAACAAAGAGCCAGTAATGCGAATCAATTTAGTGATGCTTTAAAGGTAAATCTGTTCTCTTATACTCCTTTGGGTGAGGGAGGGAGTAAGGAGGAAAAGCTAGGAAGTGGCTTCATCACTAAGATTGAAGAACTTCCTATTCCTTTTGAGAATGACAATAAAATCTCTTTTGACGTCAACGGACAAGCAACCAGACAGAAGATACTACAAAGTCTAGCCCGCAACCCAGGTATCTTTTTCTTTTCAGGGTATGACAGTGCCGGTGGTTGGCTTCTTTACGGTCTAGAAACTACATCCAAACAACCTGGTCCAGGTTTACGCGAATCCTTTAATACAGCTGCGGCAAATGGCTTGCGGATGTTGATGGTAAATACATCCAGTCTAATCACCTCCAATGCAGGGGCCAAAAAATACTTTTCTTTTGGTGTGCCCTTACTATTAACCCAAGGCGGGCGTGTGGATCGAAGCCGATCACAAAGCTACTTTAAAGAGCTGACTCAAAATTTACTCAAAGAAAACTATATTTTAAAAGCACATAGACACGCATTGAATCATCTTAAAAGTGAAATGCCACTAAGTTGGGATTGGAGTTTTTTACAACTAAATATAAATTTGCATAACGTCAACCAAACCCCTGACCCCTTACGACCATTTTACTTCTCGGGAATGCCTTTAAAAAAAGAAGGCAACTTGAATAACAACATCCTTTGCCACAGTGATTTCTATGGGTCCCAAGAGGTACTTACAGAGTTGACTCATAAGTTGCTGACCGCCCCACAGGGAAAGGTTACCAATTTAAAGAGTCTTGAAGGTCAGGCTATTGAAGACCAGCTCTTTGAGTTTCTGCGCCGTATTACATCAGGCCAAAATTTCTATTTAAAGATAATATATTACCAACGCTGGGGTTACCATGAGGGCCAAGAAAAGAACCTAAATCAATCTCACTTTTCAGGGAAACTTAATAGTCTTTTTGAAAAAAAACGAGTCCAAGAGTTTTTTGATGACAGCTTAATCACTCTCAAAGAAGGGGTTGACCGAGGCCTGCAATATTTAACTGTCTACTATCCACCAGATAAAGTAGACCCCGCTTTTGAAGACTGGTTGGCTCAAAAACAAGGCCAAGGTTGGCAGATTATTTTTCTCAGCCACAACAATCTGGTTACCAATTTGCCCACAGATGTGATTTCCACCGACCAAATCACGCTTGCTGAGATCAATGAAGCCCTTGAACAAGAAATACCTGAAATTTGGGAAGAGCATCTGCAAGGGTCCATTCCCCCTCAAATGCGTTCGTTACCCCTTTTACAGGTAATTGCGAGGATAAATGATCCCCTATTATACCATAAGGCCGCAACAGAAATCGAATTAAAAAGCCTCTACGAGGCTGCTTTTGCTAAGCTCTTTTCCATTCTGCCCCAAAAGGCTGAAGCTTTGTTGGTTATACTCTTTCTGATGCGTGTGCAACTGACTAAAAATGCATTGGCTAGGCTGCTAAAGCTAGATGATATTACCGCAACCTTAGGTATATTAATGGGCTTACGGCTAATAGAAAGTAACCTTGACCAAACTAGGTTTTGGTTGCCCAGTCATTTTGTCACGAAGATACAGCAGTTCCAATTGATCGCCCCTGATTTAATTTTAGCCCATGGTAAGGAGCTACTCAAAAACCTTATTGAGCATTTTGAAAAAAACCAAGGAGAAGTCGAATTTATCAGAGTTGGGTTTGGTTACGCTCTTTCTAGCCTTTCTCAATTAGGGCTACTAGAAGGCGTAATTTTAAGGAATTTTCAATTTGCTAAACGCATGGCCGCAGCCCTGCCCAACCAGCCTAATCTCACCTGTCAAAGTGTGATTACGGGGCTGGAGTTATCCTTTTTAACAGATGATGAGGAGCTGAAAGAAAAATGTCTTTTATCCACACTAAACATTTTAGAATTGCTGCCCCAGAGTTATAATCCTTTAGAATTGCTGGAATGGTTTTTAGAAGAGGCTCAGAACAATCGCAACTGGTTGATGGTGGTGGAAATCCAGACAAAAATTGCAAGTCTCTATGCGCTCCAAAATAAAAAGCCTAAAGCCATTGCCTACCTTACCAGTGCCTTGCAACTGAGCAATGACCTTGAGCATTATGAAGACAGATACCAAAACCTTATTTCAATTGCTTTGTTATTTTTAGAATTAGAGGAGTTAGGAAAGGTAAAAGGAGTGCTTGAAGCTGCTGATTTTGACCCCGCTCTTCTCACTAAAAAGCAGATGGCGTTTTTATGGTTGATCGACGGTCATATGTCCCTTTTAGATCACCAGCCAGCTCAGGCTGAATCTTCTCTTATGCGGTTTTTAGAGTTTCCTAATGTGAGTCTCCCGAAAGCCCTTGAAGCTAAAGCCTACCAATCTTTAAGTTTGCTTCAGCCTAAGGGAAGCCCCGTCCAAATTGAACAGTTGGAGATAGCAGCCAGCTATTTCTCGGAGGGGGGGAATGACTCTGGATCAGCCAATTGTAGAGAAAAACTTTCTATTATTTATTTAGACATGCAAAAAATAGTGGAGGCAGTCACTCATTTGGAATGGCTCTTTCATTACCACAAGTTGCAAAACAACCACGGAGAAACCTCCCGCATCGCCCACAAACTCGGCGGGCTGTTTTTCAAATTAGAAAATAAAGTAAAATCAACAGAATACTATAAGCTGGCCCAAGGGATTCAAGTTTAAAGTTCAGGAGAAAAAATGAGTTCAAGTTTTTTACAAGTAGCAGATTTTATGAAAGACCAAGGTTGGGATCCAGAGGAAATCTCCCGATTTAAAGAACTTTACCAAGGTTTTTTAAAGGGTCGCAAAAAAAAGCTCAACTGGAATAAAATTAGTAGCCCCAGCCCTGATCAAATCATTCAGTATGATGATCTTGCAGCCCCTACTGCCCCTCAAGCTACAAAACTTCTGGATAAATTAGTCGTCTGCAAGCTCAACGGTGGTCTCGGTTCAAGCATGGGATGCACTGGGCCAAAATCAGCTATTGAGGTTCGTGATGGTCTGACTTTCTTAGATCTAATTGTAGAGCAAACTTGCAGCTTCAACCAAAAATATGGCTCTCATATTCCCCTTGTATTAATGAACTCTTTTAATACAGATGATGACACCCAGAAAATCATCAAAAAATACACTGGCGATTTAAATATCCTGACTTTTTTACAAAACCAAATGCCTCGCATTCGTAAAGCTAGCCTTTTGCCTCTGTCAAAAAGAAAACACCCTGAATCCGCATACTATCCACCAGGACACGGTGATTTTTACAATTCATTTATGCAGTCTGGTCTTCTTGAGCAATTAATTGAAGAAGGAAAAGAATGGGCCTTTATTGGTAATGCCGATAACCTCGGCTCTTCTATTGATTTGAAAATCCTCAATTATATGGCCTCCAATAAAGTTCCCTTTATTATGGAGGTTACACCAAAAACTCGTGCTGACATCAAAGGTGGGACCCTTGTAAAAACACCTGAAGGCCCCTTAAATTTGCTAGAAATTGCCCAAGTGCCTGCAAATCACAAAGAGGATTTTAAAAGTGTTAAGAAGTTTCAAATTTTTAATACAAATAATTGCTGGATCAACTTAAAAGTCTTAAAAGAGAAAATTGACCAAGGAGAAATTGGCTTGGATGTAGTCATTAACCCCAAAACGGTAGAGGGAATTCCAGTCTTGCAACTAGAAACTGCCCTTGGTGGTGCCATTAATTGCTTCGAGGGCTCCAAGGCTATATCTGTTCCCAGGCGAAGGTTTTTACCTGTTAAAAAAACCGATGATTTGCTTTTAGTGCAGTCAAATTTATTTGATATTGAAAACGGAATATTAGTCCGTAACAAAGACAGAGGCTTTAACAGCCTTCCCTTAATTCGCTTAGGAGAAAAATTTGCCAAGTACGACGATTATTTAGAACGATTCGAATCAATCCCAGATATATTAGATTTAGATCTATTGACTGTTGTGGGGGATGTAAATTTTGGCAAAAAGATTACTCTGAAAGGCAACGTGATTTTAGTCAGCCAACAGGGGAGTTTGCATATACCTCAAGGGAGCATTATTGAAAATAAAGTCCTCACAGGTTCAATTGAGATTGGTGAGCTGTAAGCTTATAAGCCAAAACTGCAAAAAAAATTCACAGGGGCGGAAATTTTATGTCCCTCCCTTGCGAATTCTAATTTTAACTGAAAATTAAATAATTTTATTCTTTGGGCTTTGGTGGAAGTTTTTTCTCCCCACAACCATATTGCGCAGCATAGGTGTCATTCCTCGCTAGAACATTCCCAGAGTAGCCACCAATCCCGCCTGCGCTAATCACTTTATAAAGACCTGGACCAATCAACTTGACTTTAACCTTGATGGAAGAACTGGGTCGACAGTTGTAAATAAAAGAACCATCGGCTCTTTTAGCAACGAATTCCACAGCATATGCAGGGGCTGCTAACATGATTAATGCAATTAATAATAAGATTTGTTTTTTCATAATTCCCTTAACAATTTGTGAGTCCATTCTTTTAAATCCCTTTGCAAACAACAGAGATACAAGTTTTTATATACAGTGAGCTTGAGCTAAAAAAAAAAGAATTTCAATGATTTTTTGCCTTGCCCGATTTATGGAAAGCTATAAGGCTGTTTCCTTATCAAGTTCTATTCTCTCTTTATCGGCATCTAAATAATTAACTTGAGGAGGAATTTCTTGAGAAGGGTGATGGAGATAATCAATCACCTTCATACGAGCACCCTTGTTCTTTTTTCCCCAAACAGGAGAATAGTACCATTCCCTACGGACTTTTTTCCCGCCTTTTTCAATATAGACACTCCGTATCTGACCTGTAAGCATAGTAGTTCGAGGAGTAAAGAAATTTTCGATTTTAACTGGCTTGATACCTTTTTCGTCATAATAAGTGATCACCTTAGCGTAACCTTCTAGGTTATCAGGGTAATGCCATTCTAATTTAATGCGTTTGCCAAACTCCATAAAAGTAACAGAGTAGCCCATTTTCTTTTGAGCAAAATACTTCTCCCTACGAATTATGGTCCCTGTTGCCTGTTCAAAGTGATCAACTTGGTGACTCACCATTCTTAAAATTTGGTATTTTGGGGTATAGTAAATCGTCTCTTTTGTTTTGATATCAAAAAGGAACTCAGATACTTTTCTCGCAACACCCCGAGCAAGACTGCTCTCTTCGGAAAATTTCCAATCCTGCCGCATGATGTTGCCGCCGCTATCATAAAAATCTTGTCCACGGAAAATCCCACGCTCTGGCGCTTGAAAAAAAATCGTTTTTCCACCGAACTCATTGTTTTCATCCAAACCTATCTCATCGTAAGCGGATGCAACGCATGGAAGGAACAGGAGAAGTGCAATCAATAAAAATCTATTGGTCATAACTTGATAATTCAATTAAATTTCCATCTGGGTCGTAGAGGTAAATTGATGTCATGGAGCCTTGGGCTCCAGTTCGGGGCACAGGGCCTAAAAAAAATTCTATTCCTTTTTCTTCTAGCTTTTCTTTTGCGAAAGACACAGAAGAATCAAGTAAAAAACAAAGGTCTAAAGAGCCTCTGGTAGGGAAGTGAGCATGAGGCTCAATCTCAGCCCCAAAACTATGCAAATTTATTTTTTGAGTTCCAAAGGCTAAAGCCTTTCTTCCCCCAGAAAATGTAACCTCTTCCATTCCTATATTTGTATAGAACTCAATAGTCTTTGCCAAATCATGAACCGTCATTACCAGATGATCAAGAGAAGAAATCATTTACTTTGCCCAAGTTGGAATTGTGTAAAGATCAATACCCCAGATTAAGGGTAAAAGGGAGAAAATAAAAAAAGTAATTAAAAAACCACCAAAAATATTGAGCCACAACCCTGTCTTTGCCATTTGGGGAATGGTTACCTGTCTAGCCCCAAAAACAACAGCATTGGGGGGAGTGGCAATAGGCAACATAAAAGCGTAGCTGGCAGCAATCCCAGCCCCCATGATCAAGGCAAAGGGATGCACCATCATGGCTATTGCCGTACTACCCATTATGGGTATTAACATACTCGCAGTGGCAGTATTGCTTGTCACTTCCGTTAAAAATATGGTCAAAAACACAACAGAAAAAACCAGTACCAAAAGATTTGCCCCTTTTAAAATAGAAAGCTGCTCACCTATCCAATGAGCAAGACCCGTCACGTTAAAACCGTGGGCTAAACTTAAACCGCCACCAAATAAAATAATAACATCCCAAGGTACTTTTTGGGCCGTTTCCCAGTCTAGTAAAAACTCTCCTTTGTTTAAATCCACAGGAAAGGCAAAGAGAATCAATGCTCCAATGATTGCAATAGTGGCATCATGCACCATGCTCAAAGCTGCAACATCGATAAAACCTTTACCAATCCAACAGGTCGCCACAAAAGAAAAAACTAGGAGAACTTTTTTCTCAGGACCGGTAATAGGGCCTAGGTCCTTCAACTGGTCTAAGATCATTTTTTTACCACCTGGCAGTTCCTTAATTTCACATTTAAAGGCAAAGCGAGTCAAATAAAACCAACAGACTAAAAGCATAGTTAAAGAAAGAGGCACGCCCAGGGCCATCCACTGGGCAAAAGTGATTTGAATGCCCCAAGTTTTATCCACAATTCCTACGAGTATGGTATTTGGAGGACTGCCAATCAGAGTGGCCGCCCCGCCTATGCTGGCCGAATAGGCGATAGAAAGCATTAAACAACTCCCAAAACGAAAATGTGTAGGTCTGGAATCGATGTTCATTACCTCGGGATCATTGGGATGGCATTCTTGTTTTCCTTGGATCACTAAGGCAGTTTCGCCAATTACAGCCAGCGCAATGGGAACCATCATCATGGCAGTGGCTGTGTTGCTTATCCACATAGATAAAAATGCTGTAGAAAGCATAAATCCTAAAATAATTCTATTTGGGCTAGTACCTACAATTCGAATGGTATGGAGGGCAACTCGTTTGTGGAGATTCCACTTTTCCATAGCCCTTGCTATAAAAAAACCTCCTAAAAAAAGATAGATCAAATGGTTTGCGTAAGGCGCACTGGCTGATTTGGCACTCATCACGCTTAAGGTGGGAAAAAGGGCCAAGGGGAGCAAAGAAGTTGCAGGGATGGGAATGGCTTCTGTTACCCACCAAATAGACATCAAAACCGCAATAGCAAGCACACGGAATGCCTCGGTGCTCAAGTTGTTTGGTTGTGGCAATAGTAAAATAAGGATAAATAAAACTGGCCCTAAAAATAAACCAATTTTCTGCCTTTTTGCATACATCCAGTTCTCCCTTCAAGATGAGGACAATTCTCGGCTACTTTTTTAATGCTTCTGGTTTTAAATTTAGAATGAAAAACAATATTCCAGAGACCGCCAATAACCCACCTGCAACTAAAAACGCCGTCGCTTGGTTATAGTTTAACATGAGTGGTTTCAAAAGAATAGGACTGGTAAACTGTCCTAAGAATATAAAAGAGCTATTCATGCCAATGGATTTGCCCCTTACTTCAGCTGGAGCCGTGTTTACCAACCATGCGCTAATATTTGGCAGCAATAAACCTGTTCCGACACCTGCTAGGGCGCAGGCGAAAATCAAATGAGTAAAATTTTCAGCTAATGCTATGGAAACATAACCCGCTGAAGCAATTAGCCCCGCAAAGGCAAAAAGCTGAGAGTAAGAAAATTTGGCTTTAAGTTTGCCATAATTTACCGAGACAACTGAAGCGGTTAAGGTCATACCTGCCAGTGCGAATCCGCCATAAGAATCAGGATATTCGCCCAATGTTTTTAGGTAAAAGGGAACCTGTACTGGAAGCAGATAAAAGAGAATATAGTAGAGAAAAGAATAAAGGAAAATTGGCCACAATAGACCAAAGGGAACCCTGTTTTTCCCAATAGGTTTTTCAACTTTATTTGGTTCTGGTAGGACAAAATAGGCCAGAGGCAACAAAACTAGGGAAAACAAATAGACCCAAAAGGGCATCCGCCAACCCAAATCAGCCAGCAATCCACCTGATAGCAAAAAGATCACACCACCAAAAGCCATAGCACCCCCTTGCCACCCGATGAACTGGTTTCTTTTGAGGCCTGTAAAATAGTCCCCTACTAAGGTCACAGAAGTTGTCATAATCAAGCTTACTGAAAGACCTAAAAAGGCTCGACCAACCAAGAGCTGGTTTACGGTCTCTAAGTATAACCCGCTTGTTCCGCTAAGAGCGTAAAGAATGAATCCCAAAAATAAAGTGGGCCTTCGTCCCCAAGAATCCACTAAAAGACCGGCAAAAGGGGAGCCTAATGCAACAAAAAGAGCCGGCAAGGTAAGGAGTAACTTAACTAGAAGCTCTTCACCTGCAAAGTTAGCAGCAATACTAGGAAGGGCAGGCGCAATGGTAGCGCCAGCCATAACGGTCAAAGAGCTACTGCAAAGGAGTAAAAAGGTTGCCCGCTTTTGATCAACTGAGCGGGGGAAATATGTCATTAGCGAGGCTCGAGGCTCGCACAAACTTGTTCCAATTTGTCTTTCGAAAAGGAGGTCAACTCGCCAGCATTAATTTTATTTAAAAAGCCATCAAAGTTAGCGCCTTGATTGTTGTAACCATAGTTAACACCTGTGACACCTACGATTAGTAGGGTCATCCATAAAATAAAACCACTTTTATAGAGTTGGTAAGAACTAACTAGAGTGATGGCAACGCCGATCGCGATTAACGCTATAGAAGAGACTTCAGTGCTCATTTTTTTTCCTTATCTTTTGCAGACCCAAAGTAAAAGTCTACCTTTCCTCGGAGCTCTTTTAGAGACCCAGTTAATTGGTTTTTTGTTTCTAAGTATTTAAAATATTGGTCTAAGGTAGCCTTGTCGGTCATACTCAAATGTGACACGTGCAACATAAAGTCTTTTTTTAACTTAATGGCTAAATTATGACCTAATTCTGTCTTTCTATTGGGTTTTTTAGCATCTTTACCAGAGGGATCAACAAGAAAAGTGGGGGCAATCACCTGCTCTGTATAGGTGTAATTCGTCAAAATTTTATTGATTACATACATGGCGTTGACTTGATGCTCTTGCTTGCAGGAACCATCTAAAAAGCAATAGGCTTCCCGCCGGCCTTTGCCTGTTATTCCCATGTAATTTTGGTGCATTTCTATAACACAGGTTCCCTTAGGAAAATCAGCCCAGTCTTTAGAAAGATACCATACATCTTTAGCACCTTTTTCGTTTTCATTATCTTGGATCATCGTGGCTAAAGCCCTCATATGACCAATATGATTGGTGAAAAAACTTTTAAAATCAGCACTGACATCACTCTTGATGCGATCTGTATTATATTTACCCTTATCTGCAGTATTTAACATGCCGCCAAAGGTATTGGATACAATCCCAGCATAGTACCATTTAAAAAGAAGCAGTTTGTGAATGGCATTAAGCGCACGTTCCCAGTCTCTATCTGATTTTAAAGTATGGCTTTGATTCAGCTGTATTGGTTCTTTTTTTTCTTCATTCATAATAAGCTTTAGCTGATTTTCTAGTCATTCTATCCTTCCTGTTCCTTTTTGCCAAGCTTTACTGAGCAAGCATTTGTAGTTGCCGTTGCCTAAAGGAAACGGTTCTGCGCAAGTTCACCATTACATCGTCTAGATCTTCTTTCTTCATCAAAGCTGACTTACGATCTGGCATGACAGTGAAACAATAAATGATAAAATCAGGGAGGTGATTCATCATGGTTACATTGGTCATTTCCTTTATCACTCGATTTAACAGGGAAGTTAGTTGCATATGCGAACACTTTTTAAAAACGCCCATTAAATTGGTTAACTCTACTTCCAGCTCCGAAGTCTGATCAACGGGGTAGAATTTGGACATCAAGGCTTTAGTAAATAAAAATTTTGGTAGCAGGATCATTAAACCTAAGATCACATAGCTCCCCAGACTTATTTCCATCAATTCCATAAAGCCTGCAGCTAGTATCGTAGTAGCAACAAGTACCGGTAAGATCTGCATGGTTACACGACGTTTTTCCGTATCCATGTAGCGAGTATTATATAACTTTGCTTCGTGAAACAAAGACAAACCCGCCTTTAACGGGGCAAAGGTTGCCATGATCTCTTCGGCGCTGGCTTCTCTTTCCTTCAGCTGTTTTTCCAGTTCCTTTTTTTTGTGCAATGCTTTTTTATTCATTACATCTTGCATGCAGTATCGCCTTGTACTCCGCATCTTATCGGCCAAGTCTGCGATAAATTCTAAAGGGTTCACCTGCATTAAAGTTTCACTTCTAAAAATACCCCTTTCAGTAATGTAATCAAAGATATCATCATAAAGCTTTTTTGCATTGACTGGAGTTTCTTCAATTTCTTTTTTTCTTTTATATTGGTCTTTGAACTTTTGCTCCAACCTCTCTTGTTCCCAATCCATTTCAGTGCGGATCAAGCTTGAAAAACCATCACCGACAATTTCATAGTTATCTTTATTGTCTTTGTAGATCTGAATAAAGGTTTCTCCAAAAACATAGGCATAGTATGAAAAAGTTTTACCAGATTCTACATATGTATAATCAGGGAGATCCTTTTTTGAGTGGCCTCTTGCCGAGCGTTCATAGGAATCTTCCAAAAAATTAAAATATTCTTTTTTAGGCGTGTCTGCCCAGGACAAAGCACTTAGCGTAGAAGGTACATGAACAACAGTTTCAGGGTCTTCTAATAAAATTCGTAAAAAGGAAACAAAAAAGGGCAGTTTGTCGGGGGTCGAAAAGGCCTCATAAACCAACTTGGCAACTTCTTGCCCTGCTTTATTGGTGTCTAACTCTCTCTCGAAAGTAAACTGGACTTTGCGAGCTATATTTTCAGCTAGCTTCCCACTTTGCGGCGCTTCTTTCATTTTTGCATTCATCTAATCGTTCCAAAAATTTTGACATTTCATCTTACTGGGATCAATGCAAAGTCTTGACCTTTGTGAGATTAGGTTCCTTTTAAAAGAAATGAAAAACCAACTCACAGAGAAAAATACCTATCATTAATTTTTTAAATAGCAAAATGTAAGACCACTAAGCCTATTCGCCCAATTGGAAATTGCTAGGGATGTTTTTTTTTGTTAAATTACTTTCATAATTGAAAAAAATTGTTTTTTTTTGTTATCGTACAATTTAAAAAAATCCTTTGTAAAAAGGAATTAGTTCATCTTAAAAATTGGGAGTTTCTATGCAGTTTCTATTACTAGGACTTGTTTATTTAGGCGGTCTTTTTGCCAGCCAAATGATTTCTTTTGATAATAAAATCGATGGCATGCCAACAGCTAAGCCTATATTAACCCAAGTCAAAACTTTACAAAATGGTGATAAGGTTAAACGGATGAGATATAAAACAGGTCAAACCTGTGTGGTGATAGAATCTAAGAAAATTTTTGCCTGCTTGGAGTCCCAAATGAATCAAAGGAAGCTGCCGACTTTTACTCAAGTTGACAACTCACAAAACAGTGAAGGAAGTTATTTCTTAGTTTTTACCGATGATTTAAAATGCGAAGTGGTGCCAACTGCCATCACTTGCGCATTTCCTACGGTCGATACCCCTGCACCCTAAGAAACAATAGGTTTTGCGTATTTAATAACCATTTTACGTAATCGATCTACATAGACAGGTTTAGTTAGATAATCGTTCATCCCAGCATTCAGGCAAGCAACCCGATCATCCTTTAAAGCATGAGCTGTTAAGGCTATGATTGGGATGTCGGGGTCCAAACTTCCGTTGGTAGTCTCACGAATCTTTCTTGTCGCTGTCAAGCCGTCCATAATAGGCATTTGTACATCCATAATCACAAGATTATAACTTTCTGATTGAATCCATTCAATTGCCTCTTGCCCGTTACCAGCAACATGTACCTTGGCTCCAAACTTTTCTAACATTTGTTTGACTAAAGCTTGATTTAAGGCTTTATCATCCACTACTAAAAGCTTACAGCCTTCAAGGTCTTGTCGTAGCAGGCCTTTGTCATCTTTGAGCTCTTGATTTTCTAAAGAATCAGCAGTTGGCAAAAAGTAAACAGTGAAGATAAACTTAGTGCCCACATTCATTTCAGATTCAATATAAATCTCGCCATTCATTGCGACCACAAGGGATTTACAAATGGCCAAACCTAAACCAGTACCACCATGATTGGTCTGTCCGGCACTTTTGAAGCTATCAAAAATCCCATCTTGGTCTTCAATGGGAATGCCTTGGCCTGTATCTGATATTTCAAATCGATATTTAAAGAGATCACTAAAAGCTTCTTCTAAAGATACAGAAACAGTTATTTCCCCGTTACTCGTATATTTGATTCCATTAGATACTAAGTTGGAGATAATTTGCGTCAACCGGGCAGGGTCGCCTTTGAGCAAGGTAGGGATCGTATCTTCCATTTCTATATTCAATTGGTTGCCTTGTTCTTCGGCTTCAGCGCTATATTCTTCTATTACATCGTGAACGGTTTGTTTTAAATCAAAGATCACTTCTTCTAATTCTAAATCGCCTGCGTCCACCTTAGAAAGAGCAGAAACTTCATCTATAATTTGTAACAAGTTTTTTGCTGAACTAACTATCGCCTTTGAGTAACCAGTTTGTTCTTCATTGATGCCGCTATGGTCTAAGAGTTCAGTATTGCCCATAATTATGTTTAATGGCCCCCTGACCTCGTGACTTACATTAGCCAGAAATCGACTTTTAGATTGGCTTGCTTCCTCACTAGCTCTAATAGACTCAAACATTTCTTCATCGGCCTTTTTCCGCCCAGTAATATCCCTAAAGGTAGCTAAAATAGCATCACCGCCTTCAAATTCAATCTCACCGGCTAAGATTTCTACAGTGATCGAATGATTTTTAAAGGTTTTTAAATCAATTTTTAACCCCTTAATGGTTGTTTCATTAGGGCTTAGTAAAAATCGAGTCAAATCTGTTGCAGAGTGGGAGTGCACAAAAGTGGAAGCCCATTGGTTTTCAAGAACTTCAATGGGACATTCTAAAAGGTCGGAAGCGGCAGAGTTACCAAAGATTACTACTTCATTTTTTATAATTACAATAGCATCACGAGATTTTTCTACAATAAGGCGGTAAGGCTCTTCGCTTTTTTGGGAAGATTCTTCGATCTCTCGATGTTGGTTTTTCACCCTGACGAAGGCCCAACAAACCGCAAGGGTAAAAATCAATATAACTGCGTAGACCAGCCAAAAGACAGCCAAAACAAACTGAAAATCTTGATAAATTTCAACTTGCGGAACAAAGTTACTTAAATATAAAACATCACCGACTTTTAAATTCCCCTTACCAACAGTAGACCGCAAAACTTGAGAAATCACCAATTCATTTGTGAAATGAATGCCCTCTTCATTCTCTAGCCAACGAGATTTCAAAACTTGGCTCTCAAGGTATGCCGCTGTATTTAGCGCTTTTAGTAACTTAGATTCGAACCCTGCTATCCAATTAAAATCACGATCAAGAAGGCTGAGCCTACGGCTTCCTTTTAATCCACCAGTATTAAGCCCTTTCATCAAGGGAATTAGGGCCACATCCAGTTTTAAGTACCCTGGTGCGTCTGAGTTACCAAAGGGCTTTATCAAAGATAAATAAGCTTCGCCATCTCTATTTGTCACACCGCTAATGTACAAATCCTGTAAGTGTAATTCAGCTAGTTGATCTAAAAGCTGAGGAGAGGAGTCATTTAAATTTTGAATGCGGTCTTTGGCCACGCTTAAGCCTTTACCATCTAACCCACGGACGACTTGCAACACTGGTGAACCATCTTCCCGATACATAGATAAGTCACGATAAGACCTGCTCATTTCCATGAAGGTGTGCAACTCCTCTTGAAAAGCCAATAGTTCGATTTTATTTTCCTTTTGGTTGATTTCATCAAAACGACTCAAAAAATAAAGATCTAAAATAATTCTTTTGAGTTCATTAGAAATCACCATTTCAGTGATTTTACTTTGTGACTCCATACCTACTTTGACTTCATGAATTTCATGGTCAACATAGGCACTTTTTAGTGAAAAGGCGACTATAGTAATTAGGATAAAAAAGGGAAGAAAAATGCGGAGTAATCCTTTTTTCTCAAACTCTTTGGGACTAGCTGTTGCAGGCATAACTTTACAGTAAATTAAAAAATTCAAATAACATCATATAAAACAAGCGATTTAAGAATCAACTTAAAAATTATATGGGTTTTCTATTGCCGTAAGCTAGCAACTTTTGCTCAAAAAATATAGTCTTTTTAATCTTTTAGAGAAAGTATTCTTATCTGATGGTTGACCAACCAAGGTTTGTTTGGGCAAATTAATCTCATATTTTAGACTCAAAGGTAACCCTATGCTTGCTGACGCAAACCAGTTTTTTATTTTAGTTTTTAGCGCTATAGCCATTGGCCTTGTTGGACGCAGGGAAAAGTGGAGCCGCTGGGGATATATTTTTGGGATAGCCAGCCAACCATTTTGGCTTTATGAGACCTTTGTAGGGAGGCAATGGGGGATGTTTGCTTTGAGCATATGGTACTGTATTTCTTGGGGGCAGGGGATTTATAACTATTGGATTATAACAGACCCTGAGGAAAATAAAGATGCAAATTAGACGAGCCAGCTTAAATCAGCGTCACCAGCTCTTAAAATTTCTGGCTCTTCACTGCTGCAATCAATAATTGCAGATTCTGTAACGAACAACTCACCGCCATCCAATAGTAAATCAACTAATTTATGCCACTGGTCAAAAACAACGCCCCCTTCCTGCATAATTTCGCCTTCTTCAAGAGGCACACTACTCGTTAATATGGGTTCACCTAGGGCTTCCACTAGGGCCCGAGCAATGGGGGATTCAGGCATTTTCACGCCGATCGTATTTCTAGGGCACTGCATGACTTTAGGGACAAGCTTTGAAGCCTCAAAGATGAAACAGTAAGGACCAGGTACAACCTGTTTAATTAAGCGAAAAAGAGGTGTTGGTATCCCTTTAGTATATTGCTCAAACTGACTAGTATCATTGCAAATAAAGGTCAAAGGCTTCTTCTTATCAATTTCTTTAAGCTGATAGATTCGGTCTTTGCCCTTTTTAGACTTAATACTACAAGCAAAAACGTAAGTTGTGCCTGTAGGAAAAATGATCACTCCACCATCATTTAAGACCTTAATCGCTTGTTCCAGCTTTCTTGGCTGGGGGCCGTAAGGGTTTATTTCTAATCTGACAGACATCCTGTTTGCCTCATTGCTTCAAATAGCGCTATCGCCGCAGTGTTACTTAAATTTAAGCTTCTCACCGCACCTGCGGGCATAGGTAAAAAACATGCTTGAGTTTTAAATTTTTCTAATATCCAAGGGGCTAACCCTTTGGTTTCACTTCCAAAAACTAAAGTGTCCCCCTTTTGATGCTCTATCTTGTGATAGGGTACTTTGGCTTTAGTAGAGTAGAGAAAAAATCTTTTCTTTTCTAGTTCTGCAAAATAGGCTTCTACATCTAAGAAATGGGTTACGTTCACGTGCTCCCAGTAGTCTAAGCCTGCTCGCTTGACGGCTTTCTCGCTAATATCAAACCCCAATTCACCAACTAGATGGAGCTCTGCCCCCATAGCGGCACAAAGTCGAGCAATATTCCCCGTATTGGGTGGTATCTTAGGTTCCACTAAAGCAATGGTAAAGCTCAAAACCCCTCCTGTTTCACTAATTCATTGTACTTCAAACCAACTCCACCAAATAGATCCAACGCACTTCCAACAGTAAAATCCAAGACTCCTCGGCCTTGGTTTTTTAAAATTTCCAGATCGTTAAGGCTTGCAATACCACCAGCATAGGTCATTACAAGACCAGACCACTTAGCCATGATTTGGATCAATTCTGCATCAACACCTAACCCTTTCCCCTCGACATCCACAGCGTGCAACAAAAACTCACTTGCAAAGGGTTTTAAGCGATCTAGGTTGTTTGGAGTCACTGCAAAATCTGTGAACTTCTGCCAGAGATCAGTGACCACAAAATAAGTCTCCCCCTGTTTCCTGCAACTTAAATCTAAAACCAATCTTTCAGGGCCAACTAACTTACTCAAGGCCTTCAGGCGGTCCATATTGATCTGCCCCCCTGAAAAAACAAATGAGGTCACAATGATTTTATCAGCTCCTGCATCCAACCAAGATTTGGCATTGTCTAAATTCACTCCGCCACCGATCTGTAAACCTTGTGGAAAAGCGGCCAGTGCAGCTTTTGCAGCTTTTAAATTGCCTTGCCCCAGTTGAATCACATGGCCCCCTGTGAGGCCGTCTGAACTATACTTTTGAGCAAACCAAGATGGCGGGTACTTAGCCTCAAAATTAGTTTTTAACTCACCTGATTCATTTGTTAGGGTGGAACCTACAATCTGCTTGACAATACCTTGGTGTAGGTCGATGCAGGGGCGAAATTTCATCTTGCCTTTCCTTTTTAGCAAAAGAGTTGTAAAAGATATCAAAGCTTAACAACCCAATTGAAATCGGCAAAGGCCCAAATTGATAAAGCGATGGGCTAGAAAAAACGCATGAAATTATTTATCAAATGGATCCTCTTTCTCCTCTTGCCTTTTTTAGGTGGCAGGCTAGGCTTAATCTTTCTCTATCCCAAAGATTTCACCAATTTAAGCTTCAGCCAAAAAGCTTCAACCTTTACTAGTGGCTTGAGTTTTGACTTAAGCAGTATTGCCGTATTTACCCTTATCCCTTTTCTGCTGCTGTTCCTCCCCCTGCTTAACCACAATCAAACTTGGAAAAGAATTTGGTTGGGGTTCTTACTCTTTATCAGTTTGGTCTTTGTAGGGGCACCTGTAGGTGATTTGGCCTATTACCCTTTTGTGCATAGGCACCTGACCTACGAACTAAATCTATTGGGGTTAGGCGATATCTCAGGAATTTTTAAGATGATCGGCCAGGGTTTTTTGCTAGAATTAACCCTCTTTTTAGCCCTTGGTTGGGGGTGGGTATATTTAGGCTACCGACTTTTTTTTCATAAAGATTACATAGTCACGTGGAAAGGCTGGGGATTGTTATTTCTGATTTTGGCAATTATCGGTCGAGGGGGATTCACAGCAAAACCCATCTCCACTATTGATGCATTTGCTTCAGGAAGCGCATCTGCTGGCCAACTGACCTTAAATGCTATTTTTTCTATGAGCCATGCCATGCTCTTTAAAAGTAACTATACACATGAGTATTTTTCCCCTGAAGAGGCATTATCTAGAGTTCTCCCAAAAGAAAAGCAGGGTTTGAACTACCCCTTTTTACAAGAATTCAAAAAAAAGCAACCAGAGTCCACTCCTAAAAATCTTGTGTTTATTTTAGTGGAGTCTTTAAGCAGCAAATACCTAGGCCACTATAAACAATACTCTCCCAGCCTCACACCTCATTTAGATAAAATCGTTGCTGGCTCATGGTTTTTATCTAACCACTACGCCACAGGACAGAGATCGCTTGAGGGAATCCAGGCTGTTTTAACGGGGCTTCCCCCTTTAATTGGCTTACCAACAATTGGTGTTGGCGTTCCTGCTAACAGTCCCAAGATGGGTGAAATGTTTGGTAAAAATGGCTATGATAGTTTGTATGTTCAGGCGATGGAGCGAGGTAGCTTTCGAGGAGAAACAGTTGCAGGCTTCGCAGGCTTTAAGCATTTTTACGGCAAAGAAGACATTCCCCTAATAATAAAATACCCAAACCCCGACGGAGCAGTATTTGGTTGGGATCATGAAACCTTGCAATTCGCCTTAAAAGAAACGGCAAAACTGAAACCTCCGTTTATCAACTTCATCGTAACCAGTACGACCCATACCCCTTACCCTCTTTTGCCAAAAGGCATGGCACGATTTCCCCATAGCATAGATGGTGAAAATGGTTTTAAAAACAGTTTGATTTACACTGATTGGGCGCTAGGGCAATACTTCAAAGAAGCAAAGAAGCAGGCCTGGTTTGAGGATACTATCTTTGTAATCACTGCTGACCATGCTTTACCACATTATGGTGATGAGGAGGATAGCCTCTTGAGCTTTTTTAATATCCCACTGATCATCTATCAGCCAAGTGAAATAAAGCCCAAGCTTGATACTCAGGTGGCAAGCCAGTTGGACATCCTACCAACCTTAGCTGATTTAATGGGATTGGAGGGAAAGTGGTCCTTTTTAGGATCTAGCTTAGCCCAGAAGAGGGAACATCCCTTCGCTATGATGCGTAATGGAGTCTTGATGTTGCTAGTCACAAATGAGGGCTGGTTGCGACACACCTTAAAAAAGACCATTGATTCTGGCGAGTTTAAGACTAAATCCCTTAGAAATGAGGCCGCACAAAAACTCCTGGCGATCAACCAAGTAACCTACAAGCTGATAAGTAAAAATAAGTGGCAGCCCTTAAGCGTCGAATAAAGATTCCGAGAACTCAGCAGCGCTGAAAGGTTGCAGGTCGTCTACGGACTCCCCAATACCTATGTAGTAAATGGGCAACTCAAACTCATTCACGATACCGATCACCACACCACCTTTTGCTGTTCCATCAAGCTTCGTAACGATTAAACCATCTAAATCTACAATCTTAGTGAATTCTTTGGTTTGAACAATAGCATTCTGCCCAGTGTTGGCATCAAGCACTAAAATAGAAGCATGAGGGGCCTCAGGTAGT
>JASJGK010000073.1:0-4725 GCA_033791585.1 SAR324 cluster bacterium
GATGACACAACGGGTGATTGAGGATTTGTTTTCTCGTAGAGTTCGCAATTCCATAGGGTCTATAAAATCACGTGAGCAAGCTTTAAACTTTGAACAGCTCAAAATTTACTACAATGAGACTTCCGTAAATTTAAACAAACAGTTTGCCCATAATTTAGAATTGTTAACGGCTGATGGTGCCTATAACTATGCTGCTTACCTGCTTTCTGATGTAAACGGCTTATCGGTAAAAGTCGCAAAATATTCAGGCATAAATCGTGTCAATTTAATTGAAAATGAAGAGTATGGTTACTGCTCAATCATCAAGGCTACCAAAGCGGTGCTTGAAAAACTTAAAGTTGAAAATAAAACTTTTGCCCATATCACCTTTGATAAACGAGAGGAGCAGAAACTTATTAATCCCATTGCCTTGCGAGAAGCGGTTATTAACGCCATTATTCACAATGACTACAGTAATGAAGTTCCGCCTAAGTTTGAACTTTTTGACGACCGTTTAGAAATTACATCCGCTGGAGCTATCCCATCAGGTTTTGATGAAGAGGAATTCTTTATGGGTTACTCAGTCCCTCAAAATAAAGAGCTGATGAGAGTTTTTAGAGACTTAGACATGGTTGAACAACTTGGTTCAGGCGTACCACGGATTTTAGAGTCTTACCCAAGGACTATTTATAATTTCACCGCCAATTTTATTAGGCTTGTGCTTCCATTTGATAAAAAGAATGATATTACTACCGAGCAAGCTACCGAGCAAGCTACCGAGCAAGTTAACAAGGTGCTAGAATTTTGCAAAGAGGGACGTAGCCGAAAAGAAATACAAGAATTTCTTGGTTTGAAACACCGAGAGCACTTTCGTTCTGAAATCTTAAACCCTTTGCTTGAGCAAGGTTTATTGAAGCTTACACTTCCAGAAAAGCCTAAAAGTCCTAAACAGAAATATGTAACTCAAAAGATCCGTGTGACAGATATGTGACAAGGCTCATGTATTTTAGTGGTTTTTGGTGGACTTGGGTAGTGTTTCAACGTAGTTCATTTTGGTTTAGTTTAATTCGTAAATGAACTTAGTTGCTGAATCTAGAGGAGTTACAAGGGGTTATACTCAAAACGCCCATCGACCTTGCCAAGGTTGAGGTCGCGAGTTCGAACCTCGTTTCTCGCTCCACTTTTAAGTGGGGCCTTACGGCCATGTATAAAAGCTTTGCAAGCTCCCATACCCATCCCCGTAGCAAATTCAAAAAATCAAAACAGTTTCTCAGTTTAGCTTTAGTGTCAGAATAGTGTCAGTTAGCTTTGCTAAAACCTGCGACATCTTCAAAACAAACACCTTTAAGTTTTCCTTTCAGCTCAAGATCAAAAACTGGTGAATAGTGTAATTCATTCACTTTTTCTGAGTTTCCAAGCATTGCCCCAGCTTCTTTTGCTGAGAACCCTAACTTAGAGCGCAACACATGGTTGCTATAGGTTCGAAGATCACGAATTTGTAAATCTTCAATCCCTAACCTTTGCAAGATACCTGACCAAGATTTCTTGATGGAGTCCGTTCTTTCAAACTCTCCCTTGGCCAGTTTTGGAAAAATAAATTCTGCTGGGTAGGTTTCCCTTCCAATGAGCTTACTTTTTCCATCTCTCACAAGTACCCTTCCTGTAGACTTTACCTTAGGTAGGCTTTTCAACAGGCTAACAGTCTCAGGAAACAAGATGACTGTCCTTGGCTTGTTCCACTTAGGCGACCAACCAAGGCCATCTTTAGTGGGGCATTTGGGCTTATGCTTAATATGCCAAAGACCACCCTCGATATTAGGGACTAGATCAAAATCAGACCATTCAGCATGAAGAGCTTCACCTAACCTACAACCTGAAAGAATCAAGAAGTGAATGATCTTACCTACTGGTGCAGTTGAGGATGTTTTCCATTCGCCTCTAACCAAAGTTAGAATCGCCTGGATTTCCTTTTCCGTTGCCAGTCTATCCCTAACAAGGCTTCCCCTATTAGGAAACTTTATCTTTTTTGGGATAGGCGATTTCATGTCCACTACCTGTGCATCTTCAATCAGCCAATTAAATAGCTTCTTGAGCCTAGACACCATAGTTTTTAAGGTCGCTAAAGCCAATCCCTTGGCAGAAAAAATCCCTAATAACCTCTCTATATCTAAAGGCTGCACATCCTTAACTAAAACTTTGTCCCACTGGTGAAAATACTCTAAGTATTGAGCATATGCCAGTTGGTCATAACGAAAGGTTAAAGGGCTTTTCCTTGGTTTTGTTACTTCCAAGTAAAGCTCGATTGCCATGACCTTGAAGGTACTTCATTAAACTATTTGATACTGTGAGGGCATCACCTATCAAAGTCAGTTTTAGGTTTTTAAGCCAACCTTGTTGAATCCTGATACCCGAATGAGTGTCAGTGAAATCTCGCTCTAGGGTAAATCCTTTGATTGAATTTACTGAGTATCCTTGGGGTACCTTTATTGTTATTAAAATTGTGTCCATTGGACAGCTCCTTCCAGTTCACGCTAGTTGCATTTTTTGCAATCTAAAGCGTTGTTATTTAGAAACCAGCTAATTAAACTTTGAGAAATGGAACTTAATCCACTCACATCGAAAATGTAGTTGGTGTTAAAGGAGAGCCAGAAAACTATTAGCAAAAGAGAAGCTTAAGTAGGGACGAGTCCCTTTACAGCAAACGCTTTTACTGATAATCTTTAAATCTAGTATCGACTCGAAATTGATCTAGATCTCTGGCTCCGGTCGGAGGTTCAAAGGCCTTGTGTCAGCGAGGCCTTTAAAATCCCCTAAAAAGCAGTTTTTACACTGCAATCTGATTTTTAATCCAATCTTGAACTTCTGAGAGTTTCCAGCCAACAGCACGTGCGCTGATCTGTACTCGTTTAGGAAAAACCCCTTTTCTCTCTAAGCGCCAAATAGTGGTGCGTGAAAGACCGGTTAAGCTTTTTAGCTTTGGGCAACGGATAATTTGTTCGTTCATCTTGTTCCTGTTGTAGATTGTGAAATGCCTCGAAACAATACAACACTAAAAACTAACCTTTTAATCAATAGCTTAAGGGAACTATTATGAATCATTGAAATTAAACACTGTGCACCCCTTAAATTTAAGGGCATAGCTATTGGCTGACTTTATAAAGCTTTATAAAGCTTTATAAAGTTAAGATGCTGAGAGAAAAGAAGAAGGGGGGGATCTGAGATGAGTAAAATAGTTATTTTAATAGCAAACGCCTGATAGCGGAGTTATTCAAGAAAGTGTGAGGCTTCAGAAGTAGAAAATTTTGGTTTTGGCTAAAACCCAGATGAGTCTTAGTAAAAACTGCAACCAATGTGTTTAGTTATTGGATGATTTATTTAAAGTTTCAGATACAGAAAGAGACTGTGAACGATTAGCTTTTCGACTTAAATTACTTTAACTTTAAATATTTGATGAGTTCTCGGTCTACTTTATCACTTCCAGAGAAATATCCCTCCCCCCTACTCGCAGAGGAGGGCAAGGGAATAAACTTATCACTTTCTTTATCTAATATGGAAAAATAGGCAATAAATTCTTCGCAGGAACATTGGATTAATTTATGCTCAGTAAGCTTTTCGTACAACCATATCAATTTGTTTTTCTCTACTAAGAATTGAAAACGATGTGTCGAACGACTTTTTCCCTGAACTGAAGTTGTAAACAATAGTTTATCAAATGTGTTTTGGTTGATTGTTTGCTTACCAATCCATTTTTTTTCTCTTAAGAACTCTCTAATAAGCGGGATATTCTCCTTTTTGCCTATATACAATATTTTTTTTCTAGGTACTCCCTGAAAAGAGTGGTTTGTGTTTTGAGAAAATTTGCTCTTTAGACACTCCGCCTCTTCGGCAATTCTATCTTCTTCCTCTTTGGCTATCGCAATATTTTTAGCTTCAGCCTCAGCTGCCATTTTTACGTCTTTAAATACTCTCTCTTCCTCAATCTTTCTAGTAGATTTTAGGCCTCTTTCTCTAAAAAGCTCTTCTTTAGAACTGAGGAAGCTAATAATACGTTGGCATTCATCCGCCCGAAAAAGCTTCTCCTCAGAGTATAAGTGTGTATTCTGCTCACCACTAAAAAGAAAAACTTGTTGAGTTACAAATGCTTCTTGGTCCTGAATAAGAAAGCGTTCAATGTTCTTGTAACCGAACACATCCTTTAACTCCGTCAGTTTGCTGCCCGGATCTAACTTACTAAGTTTTGGTTTTATGTTCTGATTTAGCTTGCTTGCGGGTTGAAGCAAAAATGATATAAAATTACTAATAAGCCCTAGAGTGTTTTCGCTATCTGAAAGCCACATGTCTTTAGCCCTTTCTATACCGCTAACAAGTGCCTTCGATTGTAGCAGACGAGCTGACCATTTTTGAATATTCGAATCAATAAAATCTATTTGCTGTTGCCCTTCCGACTTTGGAATATCAGCAAAGTGGTCATTCCAACCTTGGATCACTATATGTGATTCATTTTCATGAGGACTAAATTTGCTCCCTAAGACCTTTGCCCAAGCCTGGTCTACAAACCCTTTTACTTTCTCGTTCTTTTGTACATCTTTAACGTAGCTTGATGAAAACTGATCTACGGCGTCTATACAGAACTCTTTAAATAGCTTGTTAATTTGATCTTGACTTATTTTAGGCTTATTTTGCACAGGGTACCTTGTGGTAGATTGAACCAGTTTGAATAAAACTGAATAGCTATCGTAAGGTAAG
>JASJGK010000074.1:0-8978 GCA_033791585.1 SAR324 cluster bacterium
CCCACACAACAAGCCTAAGGGGGAATGCCAAAGGAGAAATGGCATGGGAGCTTTTTTTAACGTTAAAAAAATCTGCCCAAAGGCATTTTAATTTGACTCAAATTACAGGCCAGACCACTTCAGGGGGGATGGACCAAATTCGCTTACGCAATTCTGGGTTTGTAGAAGGTTACGACCTCCGCCTTGTTGATTTTTTGCAGGTGTTAGAACAGGTACAAAAAAAATTGACCTTAGCTACAAATAAAATTGCAGAAGAGCACATTTGCACCTTGACTGATACAGGTGAAGGCTTAACTTTGAGTGGCAAGCCGCTAGAAGTATTTTTTACTGCTTTGCCCGTGAGGCACAGCGCTCACCCTCTCCCCCAGATCCCTGAAGTCTTGCTTAAGAATCTGACCACAGGCATTAAACCTCTAGAGCTTTGGGGTAGCTATCGCTTGATTGCTCGCAACCATTGGAAGATCTTCACCAGTGACCCTGTTACAAAATTAACGGTAGAAATGGAGTTGCATTCAGGGGGGGTACGCTTTTATTTAAAAGACAAGGTTACCTTGGCACTAGCAGAAAAAATTCTTTGTTTTGTTTCTCAGTCGGTTAGCGCTTGGGGATTTTTAGATGAGTGATCTATCATGATTGAATTTCATACAACAGCAGGCCAGTTGTTGAGCTGGCTCTTAGCCCAGAGCAAAGAAGAGGGGCTTTTTCCACCGGCAAAGGCATGGGAAATGACCATCCAAATAAAAAAGATCCAAGCATCTTTATTCTATGTCCTCACCGCCAAAGGTGAAGAGATGCAAATAAACTTTGTACTGTTAGAATCGAAAGACCTATTCCCCTTCCGTAACGATAAATTAAAACAATTGGGCAAGGGCGAGTGGATTGTTTTTTGTTCCCAGCGCCTAGGGCGAGAGGTGGCCGAAAAAGCCGAGCTGCATAGTATAAAACTCTTAAGCCTTTACTCAGGTGGTGCCAAATTTTTAAATGGTGCCTTTGAAAATAAACGCCTTGAGTTTCGTCTGTTGCAACTTGAAAAATCTAAGGCAAAAGCCTTCGCCTACCCCCAACCCTTTGGTTCTAACCCCAGTTTGCATTTGGAAGGGGAAGAGGCACTAAGCTGGCAGCAGCCCTTTTGGCAGGCCTTAACCGAAGCTATAATTACCCAGCCTACAAAAAAAGTATCTGTAAAAAATCTGTTAAAAAATGCCATTTCCCTTTGGCCACTGCTGCCTAAGGGTGAGAAAAAGAAACTTGAGGTTTCAGCGCTGGCGGTAATAAATGAGTTGATGCCTCGCTTTTTCGCTGGCCTATTGGTGGTGGATACTAAGGGCGAGGGCTCTGAAATCTCATTTTTGTTTGATCAATCTGATAAAAAAGCCATGCACCTATGGCAGAAGGCTATTATGCAGGCCATGAAATGGACCCGTGTCGAGCAACCTCAACTTGAATTTTCTAGCCTGTTCCCTGAGCTGGACTGAGGCGCCGCTCTGCATTTCTATTGCCCCTGTCTACTCACTCCTAACAGATTTTAATTCTTAGATAGGAAGCGAACTTCAAGGTCATGGAGGCCAGTAGCGGCAAACTCACTGCAATAGAATCTAGGTTTTTTGGGAATCAAACCCCTCAAAGGGCTTGGGAATTTATCACTTTTCAGCCTCTCAAAAATACCAAAGCAATAAAGTATCCCCAGTGGATTTATCCTTTGCACTGAGGTCCAAAAGCCTGCGTTTTTTTTGTATAAGCCAAAAATGTCTTAAGTAACCTAGTTGTCTTCGCCAACATGTTATTAAGTAAAAGCCTGCGTCTTTTTTTTTGAGTGTAAGCCATAAATGTCTTAAGTAAACTAGTTGGCTTCGCCAACAACCAAATGCATCTAGACTGTAAGGAGTGAAAAACACCTGCTACAGTGCGCCTAACTTAAACAAAAAATAGGAGCTAAGCAGTATGATATTACATAATTCAGCGAGCCTTGGAAGCATTGCGAATGAAGAAGCCTACCGAGCAGGAGGGGAATCCAGTGATAAATTTGAAAAAAGACATAAAAAGTCCATGGTTAAAAAATCCGACGAGGCCCAGCGGTGGGTAACTTCCCAATCAGAAAAAGAGGCTGTCCACATGCAGACTTCCACCGACTTTGGCGATGAAAATGCAGAATCCATTTTTATTGAATTTCCGACAATGATCTTTGGCCCTGGGGTGACTCACGTAACCGACCAGGGTGCAAACCGCCACTACCAACCAACCGTTCTTTGGCTTGCTTCGCACAAACAAATTGCAGAATATCACCAACGGAACCCGAAAGTTGCGGCAAAGCAACTGGCTGAAAAATATGTGGTCAAAGATAGTAAAGGCCAGCTTGTCATGAGCCCTGACCTTATTCCTAAAGAAGTGGAGAAAGATGGAGCAGGCCTTGCGTCTGTGGAAAATAAAACAAAATTGGACGAGAAGGCTAAAAGTGACATCAAAAAAAATCTTAAAAAGGACCAAGGGAAAAAGGGTTTCAGCACCAAACTCGATAAATCAGAGCTAAAAAAACAAGTAATAGGATTTGAGAGAAGAGTCGAGCATATGTATCTTGATACGGCTAAAATACCAAATGTTACCGTTGGAATTGGTATTAATATTAAAGATACGAAAAAAGCCAAAAAATTTCCCTTTGTGTGGCAAAAAGATGAAACAGAGGAGGATAGAAAAAATGGCTACGGCACTGGGCAAGAGGGAGCACCTTTAAGAAAAGCTGGGTCACTAGCTACAAAAAAGGATATTTTAAAGGAGCATAAATATATTCAAGATCAAACAAAAAAAATGGATGCTAAGAATTATAAAAAGTTTACTCGGCTTAGGCTCGGCGATAAGACAATAGACAGTACATATGATGCAGAAGTTTTAGAAAAAAAAGGCCAGTTAAAGAAGCTATTTCCAGAGTTTGATAGCTTCCCAGCCCCTGCAAAGCTTGCTCTTTTAAATATGATTTTTAATATGGGCTATGGAACATTTTCAACTTTTGACAACTTGATAACGCACGTTCTTGCTCGCAATTGGCAAGGGGCCAGTGAAGAGTGTATCTATAACTCTTCCGATGATGCCTTCTGGGAGAGAAATACCTTCAATCAAACAAAATTTATTGAAGCTGCCGAAATGGATCCTTTATGAACTTAGTTTAAGGAATTTTAAGGGTGGAAAGCTGTTCATAGCGAACAGCTTTATCCTCTTTACGTATCCCATCATTGTAATACTCAATAAATTCAACAAGGTCGGCCTTAGGGTGAATGCGAAGACGCAAAAAATCACTGAACCTGTATATTGATTTCTTCTCCCCATTGTAAAGAATAAGGATCTTATCAAGGTCTCTTCCCACTAACCTCACTGTGAGCTTATCTTTGCCAAAGTCTATCGTCCGCACAAAAGGCTCCCCTGGATTTATAGTGAATGTATGTTTTGAGGTTATTTTAACTTTTTTTAAGAGCTGGAGTTTTTCAAATTGCTCATAAGGCAATCCAAAAAAAAGCATTTTTATTTCAATATAACCCAGTTCAGGCTCTTCCACAAATTCATACTGTGTCCAAAACTCAATAGCCTGGGCTGGGCCTGAAAAACAAAAAAACATTAAGACTGCGCAAACTAGTTTACTCATTTTCACTCCTTCGATAAATATCACTTTGAATCATATCATCTGTAATTATGGAGTCGGCCTCTTGCCACCACCCTCGGTTGCTCGCGCGTAAACCTACCCCCCATTTCATTTCAATTATATTTTCCCTCAAATGTTGTTTAAACATTTGGAATTCAAGGGACTGCGTAAATAAATCTCCTTTGGCAAATTCCCCAAAATGAAAATCTCCCTTTTTTTTCCCATCAACCCAAAAGACAACCCGAGGTAAGTATTCAGGGGCGTTGGGGTAGGGATGTGGGTTTTTTGAAGCGGTCACTTCTAAATCCAGCGTTACCCCTTCTAGGGTAATAGACCTTTTTAGTTTTCGTTTCCTCTGCCAAAAGGGTTCTTTTTCAACTACTAAAATACCACGTTTTAAAAGGTCATCCTCCTTACCTGAAAGGTCGAGGTAGCTCCATTCCACACTTAAAAAGACATGGCCTGATTGAGGCAAAACTTGGTAGCGAACTAACCAGGCTTTTTTTAAATCTTCACTAGGTGACTCGGCCCAGACTTGCGCCAGTGGTGACACCAGAAGTAAAGACACAAAACAAAGATTAAAAAACAACTTCTTATAAATTGCTCCAAAATGGGGCGTTTTAATGTTTTCCTTTTTTACTCTCACAATATCAAGCCTATAAAATAAATATATAATATGAATAGCAAACCTCGCCCAATTGTAAAAGGATTCATTGCAAGGCAAATAAGCTAATTTTCCCCGTTTATTTTAAGATTCTTTTTTTAAGGAGCACAGAATATGAATAACCCTAATTGGAAAAAGGTAAAGGTTCGCTTCTCTTGACTCGACTATACTCCCTTAGTCCGTGATGCTACATTAACCCCTTTTCTATTGCGTTAAAGGCGGAGCTGGGGGCAAAATAATTGGGTATTCTATGACTAAATAGTATTGGTCATCAACATAAATTCTGCTCTAGCCAATAACTATTTTTTGCAAAAAAAAACCCCCGAAGCTGTGTAAGTAACTTCAGGGGTTATAGATGCGTGCCACAAAGGCTACTGAGGAACACCCTTGTGACATTAATTCTGGGAAGAATTATCGCACTTTTTTACAAATTTTAAACCTAAGGAACAGTAGGCTCGTCAGGTAGAGTAAAACTGTAGTCAGTACTATAGGTTGCCAGGCTATTAGTCACAGCGCCCATTGTGGCGGCAGTTGAAATCTTACTTGATGAGTAGGTTGAATTTGTGACATTGGTCCAATCACAACTATCTGTAGGGGCGAAGGCAATATTATCTACCAATGGTTCCCAGATACCCGTCGTAGTATTTAGGGCCATGGTTTGCTTTTGAATATAATCCCATCCTGTGCCTGAGGCTTTACTGTTGTTTGGTCCAGCCCAACTACAGATCATACCTTCAATAGGGAAAACAGGGTCTGCGTTATCGGTATTAACGGCAAATCCAAAGTAGGCAGTTCCAATTAAGTCCGTGCCATCCAGTTCAGTAGAAAGGTTAAAATTTCTTGTATAACCGTCATCTGAGTTGGCCTGCCATGCATAAGCTAAGAATCCAACCCCGTCACTATCCATACTAGATAGCAAAAGATTTAGGTTGTTGCTCCAGCCGTCTGTGCCACCGGCATTGTCGGCTTGTATTTCGCCAGTAGTAGTGTCAAAAATATTGGTTAGGGTTTGTGTCGAATCATACTCGGCACGAGCCATCTTATAACTCAAGGTGGTGGAAGTTTGCTTATAAACCACACTGATGGCTTCTATATCACCAGCTGAAAAGGCTTCATTAGGGCCGTTTATGGCTTGAGTGGGACTGGCAGAGGTTGCTCTTGCAACAACATTAGGTGTCGGCGTATCACCACCTTCCCCCGGTGGATCTGGCATTGCTGGCAAGGATGTAGAGCTCTTAGTCCGAACCATTGTCATCAAGCCTTCGTAAGTTGTGTTATCAACATCTTGGGGAACATGTTTCAAGGTAACAGAAAGAGTGTCTGCTGCTGTTTGACCGGGGGGAGTCATTGAAAAGGTAATCCTTGATGTGTAAACGGGCATACCTGCAGTGGTGTCGTCACCTCTTGCAATGCTGGCATCAGTTACAGTCATGCCACCACTAGTCTCAACATCTGGGTCGGCTTGCATAGCTGCTGTTAAATCTGTTGCAGTGCCGGCAGCAGGTAATGTTAGGCCATCTAGTTTTGCCACGCATAACATCGCCGCCGAGGCCCCTAAGGCCATATCTACTTTCTGAGCAACGGAGGCCACGGCTGAATTCAATTTGGCTGCCGAACAGGCTTCATCTGTTGTGCCTTCTGTCGAATCCCAGATCCCTGTGTCACCTTGAGGCATATAACCAGTAGCAACATTACCTGTGGCAGTTTTAACGGTAGAGGTGCTAGCACCGCCAGTTGGTGTAGTGTGGTCTGGGTGTTTTGTAAAATAAACACCTGGCCCGTAACATGTAATCGTGTCTCCAGGAGAGCCAATCCCCTGTAAAACAGCAAAACAATCGCTTTTTACAGTGGCATTAGTCACGGTAGCCATTCTTTCTTCTTTACTTGCGGAATCTTGGGCTGCAGTGCCATCTGAAACAGCATAGGTAGGGGTATTTGAAACGGCATAACTGACACTAGCTGAAGCTGCGCTTGTTTGCGCCGTTGCAGAGGTTACAGATAAAGTACTAGGTATCGTTTGGCTGGTTACATCAGATGAAACTATAGTCGTTGTTGAAACTGTATCCTCCGATGAACAGCTTGCAACCATTAATAAACAGCCTGTCATCAGTGCGGCAAGCTCCAGTATTTTACGGGATTTTATACTCATATTTCCTCATTTTACAGTTTCGCAAACTCGTCAATTTTTAATCTTGCGAATTTACAAATTTTAATCTTCTGGAAGACTAGTGATTTCCAACTTGCCAGACCTTATTTTTTGCTTTTAAGTTGATTCCCTAAAAACAAATGCTTAATTAGTTAAACTCTTACCTTTAATTTAGAGCAGTTCACCACTTTGAACAATCATCTTAGCGTGACAGATAGCGACTAAAGGGGACATTTACGGACATTTCAATTTGTAATAAGAGAAAACCCCTTTTAATTCATGTACTAGCATTTAAGTATGTTAGAAAAAGTGAATGAGGGGCCAACAACCTAACTTATTTCCTTCTCTATTTTCCAAAGTTAGTTGGCTGCGAAAAAATGATAACAAGTTCCAGTTGCGCCTTTTGTGGTCCTGAATCTAGAGTGAAAAGTCTTGAGTTTAGACTGTTTAAAAAGTTACAAATGTGAAACATTAAATTTAGGTAAAGATATCAACTTATCTTGGATTGAACTTCCTAACTGATAACCCTTTTGGCGGTCACTCTTTTTGCTTTTCCAAACAAAGAAACACAAATATAAACTGAGTTTCAAATTTTTGTCCCAAATCAGTTTACTTTGTATGCTGATATTCTGTGGTAGCTCTACTTTATTTGCTCAAAACGCTCAGTTTGAAGTTGAAACACAGGGAAAGATCAAATTAAACTCTTACCTGAGCCACTTTGCCGACGCAACCACTAAATTAAGCATGGAAGAGGCTAGAGCTAAAAGCTTTACCCCTTTGCATGCCGACCCCAAGGCCCTGCTTTACTCCTTTGGTTTTACCGACCAAGCTCACTGGTTTAAATTTAATTTTAAAACAGGAGCGGTGCAAGGGAACTATCTCCTACAGCAAGGTTTTTGGAGGATTCAGCAATTTGATCTATGGCTTTTTGAAGAGGGTAACCCTGTAATAAAGCATGTAAAATCAGGTGGTCTGCTGAAGTTTGATGAAAGACCCCATACTGATAATTCCTTAGTCTTACCAATTGAAATCAAACCTTTTAGAAAGTACCAAGTTTTAATTCGGACTGAATCCTTTCAAATCACAGATATTCAATTAATTTTATGGAAAGAAAAAGATTTTGATGTAGCCAAGAGTAGAGAAATTTTACTCAACGGGGTTTACTATGGTGGTCTATTTTTAATGTTGCTCTACCATTTGATGCTGACTTTTTATGTTAGGGATAAGGCCTACTTATACTATAGTCTTTATCTGGGTAATCTGCTCATGAGTATGACAGTATTGAACGGCCACGGGTTTCAATATTTTTGGCCCAACTACCCCATCCAAAATGCCTGGGCTTTCCCGCTCATCAGATGCTTTGGTTTAATTTGGATTATTTTGTTTATCACCGAAGTATTAAAAGTTAAAGAACGCCAACCTAAACTTTTCGCTTATTTCAAAAGTGCGATTGCCATCAATTTGCTAATACTGGTTACCTTTACCCTTTTCTCCTTGCAAGTAACTCAATTTTTGATCACCTTCAATAGCATTTTTTGCCTAGCGCTTTTCTTTGTTGCGGCGATTCGAATCTATAAGGCAGGTCACAGGGAAGCCCTTTTTATTTCTAGTGCTTTAGCGGTTTATTTAGTATCATTGTTCATTATGTTATCAAGGTTTATAGGTTTGATCCCAAATGTTCATTTTGGTTTGGGCACTGCACAAATTGTGATGTTTGCAGATGTAGTCTTTTTCTCTATCGCCTTAGCTGAGAGGATTAAAAACCTAAGGAGAGATCGCTATGCGGCGCAAGTGGCCTTGGTAGAGGAATCAAAACGCAACTCTGAAGAATTAAAAGACAAGGTGGATGAACGGACACACCTTTTGCAAGAAGCCTTGAGCGAGGTCGAACTCAACCACGAACAGTTAATATCGACCCAAATGCTGATGATACAAACAGAAAAAATGGCTGGCTTAGGTACGCTGGTTGCGGGTGTTGCTCATGAGATCAATAACCCTTCTAGCGCTGTACATCTCAACGCCTACAATTTAAAGGCTGATTTAAGGGAATTGCAAGAAACCCTTTTTGAGCTGGCAGAGGATGATACAGAGGCCGAGGTAATCCAACTTTTAGAGAAAAAATTTGAAAACATAAAGGCCAAGTTAGTGCACATTGAAGATGGCAGCTCTAGAATAAAGTCCATAGTTGAAGATCTAAGAACTTTTAGCCGCTTAGATGAGGCTGGAAAAAAAGAAATAGATGTTGTTTCAAATGTTGCCTCGACCCAAAGACTCATCCAAGCGCAATGGGGTGATCAGGTCACATTTATTCAAGATTTTAAAGACTCGCCTCAATTTGAATGTTGGCCCGCCCAGCTAAACCAAGTTTTTATGAATATTCTGGTTAATGGCTGCCAGGCAATTGCTGCAACGGGGGAAAAAGGCAGCTTGACTGCCACAAGTGAGATCCAAGGTGACCACTTAGTTTTGGCCTTTAAAGACACAGGTTGCGGGATGGAACAAGAAACGCTTCAGAAGATGTTTGACCCCTTTTTTACCAC
>JASJGK010000075.1:0-7475 GCA_033791585.1 SAR324 cluster bacterium
TTCCTTCTTTTTTGAAATATAGTAAGCATACTTATTAATCGGAGAGCAAATATGACACAATTTCAAGAAAACCTAACCTTTAAGGGACGCAAAGAGAAGGTTTGGGCTAGCTACACCCAAGTTAACCAATGGGCAGAGTGGGATCACTCCTTAGTCTGTAGTAGGTTGGATTTTGGTGACGACCCCATTAATTTTACAGAGGGTGCTACTGGCTGGCTGCAACCTAAAAAAGGGCCTAAGGTCAAATTTGTTTTAACAGAAGTCGCACCTGAAGTTTCTTTTACCTCTCGGTCCCAATTGCCTCTTGATCGGCTGCCCCTTGCAAGCCTGGCTATTGAGCATGTGATCGCCCAAAGGGGCGATCAGGTTACTATAACCCACGCTGTGACCTTTTCAGGTCCTTTGGGTTTTTTATTTGGGTACTTAATTGGTAAGGAAATCAAAAAGGATTTGCCTCAAGCTCTATTGAATCTTTCAGGCCATGCCCCAAGCAACCAAAAATAAAGATAAAGATGAACCAAGATAACGCCCTTTTTGCTTACTCTCAGCCAGAGGCAAGCCCAGGATTCTTACTTTGGCAGGTGAGTAATCTTTGGCAAAAGGCCATTCGCAATGCCTTGAGTGAAAGTAAATTGACCCACAGCCAGTTTGTAGTAGCGGCAGGCCTACTCTGGCTTCAAAAAAATAGAAAAGAAATCAGCCAAAGTGAGCTATCGACCTTTACCAAGGTAGATAAAATGGTAACCTCCACGGTGATTCGCCAGCTAGAAACAAAAAAACTGGTAGAAAGAATAAAAAACCAAAGGGACCAAAGGGCCTATTATTTAAGGCTCACAGTAGTGGGAGAAGCGATTATTTTAAAGGCATTGCCCAGGGTGGAAGCTGTGGACCAAGAATTTTTTGGTAAGCTTGGGGAGGGCGAAGTTAGATTTACTCACCAGTTGCAAGTGTTACTCTAAAGTAACACTAGTTTAAATCGGGAGTAGCAGTCCTCCAACTTCCTTGAGTCGTAGGAGGGGAATAAGGTACAAACTGGCAATACCGCAAAAGACCACAAAAATTGCCCAAGACCCAATATGATATCGAGGGAAGAATAGTATTTGCTCAACAGCTCGAAACCACCAAAAAAGACTGATTCCAGCTAATAATGCTTGGCCTAAATAGCTGGTAAGCATATCCGTAGCAAAGTAGTAAGAAAGGATGGCGAAAAAGACAAAGACATAACTAATACGCAGGTTTAGAACCTGTAAAACCCCTTGATTGATCGGGGTTAGAGCCTGCAATTGTTTTCGCCAGCCTAAAAGCCGCCAAAAACCCAAATGCGCAAAGGCCCCTAGGATATGGGCCAAGGCACCAAGATGAATCCACTTTTCCATTTTATCCTTCCCCGACTCTCAGGTTTTGAGGTAGTTTAGTTGATTTGAATGATGGGTAATTTACTACCCAGCCCTTTTACTGTCTTCTTCAAGCGCTCTTTGATGACTCTAATTTTTCCCTTATTATCTTTGCCCACTCGCACACGGTAGATGGTGGTATCGCCTACTTTTCCCTCAACCATATAGGCTTCAAATCTCTTTAAAGACAGCTGCTTGATAATGTTGGCAGCCTTATCTCTAGACCTTGTAGCCATGATCTGTACAGAGTAGAGGGTTTCGTTTGTTTTTTGTGGGTTGTCGCTTAAAACCTGCTCTGGCCAGTTGACCCCCGGGTCGGATTCTGGTTTTTTAACCGTTTCTTTTACCACTTCTGCTGGAGATTCGACCTTATTCTCACGAGTTTTTTCTAAGTCATCGACTTGGAAACTGCTCATTGATTTTTGTGTAGCCGCTTCTTTGCTTTTGCGCGTCTTTTCGTCTGTTGATAACTGCTCTTCTGCCCGCTGCAAGCGATCACTCTTTTTTGAGGCACTTGCAAAATCAGACTGTAAGGCTTTGAGTTCTTCATTGGTTTGGCGTACATCATAAATCTTTAAATCTTTAGGAGGAATGATGTTTTGTGCATTGTTAAGACCTGGACTTAATGCAAGATCAGCAGGGTTGCGCATTGCTTTGCCATAGATGATACCCAAATAAAAAACCACAACCATAGTCAGGGCCATCAAGGTTAAGATTAAACTTAGTCCTTTGATATCCATATCTAAAGTGAATTGGGCCCCATTTCCTTGGGGCTTCTTTTTCGTAAGCGGTGGTTGCTGTACAGCCATAGTTAATCCTTAGTAGGCATTTGGGTTCACAAAACCCCTGATCAGGGTTAGAAAAACAATTTTAATATCAAACCAGATAGACCAGTTCGTTAAATAATAGATATCGCATTCAATGCGTTTTTCCAAGGAGGTATTTCCTCGCCAGCCATTGACCTGTGCCCAGCCTGAAATCCCTGCCTTCATTTTATGTCGGAGCATATAGTTTGGAATCTCTCCCTTAAACTCTTCGATAAAAACGGGCCGCTCTGGCCTTGGCCCAACGAGGCTCATACTGCCACCGAGAACATTAAAAAATTGGGGTATTTCATCTAGGCTAGATCTCCTTAAAAAACCACCGATTTTTGTGGTTCTGTTGTCTCCCTTTTTGGCCCAAACTGCCCCTGAAGTCGATTCTGCATCTGTGGGCATGCTCCTAAACTTTAGCATGTTGAACCTTGTACCATCAAGGCCCATCCGTTCTTGGGCGTACAATATTGGCCCTTTACTGGTGAATTTGACCAAAATAGCAATGACCATAAAAAAAGGAGACAGTAAAATGATGCCAACCAAGGCCCCAAATATATCAAAAAGTCGTTTTAAAACACTGTTCCAGCCAGAAAGGGGGCTTTGCCGCAAGGCGACCAGCGGCATTCCGTCTAGGTCTAAAATTTCGGGGTTGATGTTGAGGCTATGATAAACATCAGGGACATGAAAGAGGTCTACCATTAAATCCCGAAGGTAGTAGTTGATTTCTTCTAAGTCGGACTGGTCTTTAGAATCAAGAGCTACATATACTTGCTGAATGCCATGTTTTTCAACTATATCAGGTAGGCTTACATAATCCCCCAACCAGGGCAGGCCTGGGACATTAAAAATCTTATTTTTTGAAACAGTGCCGTGAATTTTCAGCCCCAATTCTTGATTGTGGGTAATTTTATCACAGAAGTGAATGGCGGTCTGGTGGTTGCCAATGACCAAAACATGCAGCAGGTTCTTGCCCTTTTTACGCATATTGGCCAAAAATTTTCGGGCAAGTGTTCGCTCGATGGCAATAACTACAAAAGACATCCAAATAAAATGCAGGGCAAAGATCCGAGAGAAGGAAAAGTCGCGATAGAAAAAAGAAACAGCTAAAAGAGTTGCAAATATAAGCAAGCAGCCCTTGAGTACCCTTAAAATTTCATGATTGGAGCGGAGTAAATTTTTATAAATTCCACTGGAAATAAAGGAAAAAGCAGCAACAATAATGATTATAGGTAGAGAATGAATATAGGCAGACAGCTCAGGAATATAGTCAGGTTCAGGCACAGGATACCAGTCAAAGCGCATAAAATAAGCACCTATCCAAGCAATCCCTAAAAAGGTAATGTCACTCAAAAAGAGTAAAAATATAAAAACTTGGCTAAGGCGAATCATTTTTGGTCTTCAATGAAGTTGTATATTTTGCCTGAAATTTTTCTTAAAAAAACATCTTCTGCAAAGCCCCTAGCGTGGGAACGAATCCACTCAGGCTCAAAGTGTTTTTCTATCTTTTCGAAGTCGGAAATGGCTCCAGCCAGCTCTCGGTCTCTTTGTTTAGTAAAGAAAATCCCACTAGATTTATCAGGCGATGATCTGTTTTCAACCACCGTTTCCAATGCACCGCCAGCACCATAGGCAATAACAGGCAAACCTTGGCTCATGGCCTCTAGGGGGATCATACCAAAATCTTCTTCACCAGGAAAGAGCAATGCTTTGGCTCCATGAAGCCATTTTTGCACTTCCGCATCACTTTGGAACCCGCAAAATGTAATATTATCCTTGGCAATTTTTTCTAAGCGACTCTTTTCCGAGCCATTGCCAATGATCACCAATTTTTTGCCACTTTTATTAAAGACTTCCACCAATAAATCCACCTTTTTATAAGGGGTGATGGCTCCAAAACTGAGGTAGTATTCTTTGGTTTCATAGTTTTTGGCTCCCTGCTGCAAGTCATTTTCAAAAAGTTCCATCGCAATGGGTGGGTAAGCAACTAAAGAATCTTTATCCCAATATTTTTTGATGCGTTTTTGCACATTGACTGAGTTGGCGATGTATAAATCTACATTATCAACCTTGGCCATATCCCATCTGCGTAATCGGGCCAATTGGTTTGAGACTATAGGCCGAATTAGAAAGGGTAGCTTTTCAGTGTAAATCTCTTCAAAACCATAGCAATAGCGCATAGGGCTATGGGTGTAGCAGACATGAGGAGTGTCACCGTTTAAAGGCCCACGGTTGATGCCCTTGGCCGGGCCAGACTCGCTAGACAAAATCAAGTCGTACTTTTTTTGTAACTTTAAAGACTCGACTCCGCTGGCATAAAGTGGAAAAAACTTTTGGTGGTTTTTTTTATAAAAGGGCGTATCGATTTTAGAGGTATAAATCTGATGGCCTGCCAAGTGCTCACCGCAGGTTTCAGGATCATAAAATAATGTATAGATGTCAGCCTTAGGGAATAGTTGCATCAAAGATTCAACTACCTTTTCCCCTCCCCGCCAAGTGAGGAACCAGTAATGAACAATCGCAACCTCTAGTTCCGCCAAACTTTCTCTATTTGCTGCCGCTGCTGCCAAAGCCGCCCTCGCCTCTGATGGTGTCGCTTAAAGAATCTACAATCTCTATTTGGTAGTCTTCTACTTTTTTTAAGATTAGTTGGCCTACTCTGTGGCCCACTAGGGCCATAGCGGCTTTTTTCCCGTCACCTGTGCCGACATATCTCATAGGCATAAAGATCTTCCCGCGGTAATCTTGATCGATAATGCCCACAGAGTTAGCCATGATAAAATCTTGCTTATAGATAGAAGAGCGTGGCACCAATTGGGTGTAGTATCCAGGCGGTGGCTCGACGGAAATCCCGCAATCAAAAAAGAAGACATCCTTTGTTTTTATTACAATGGTCATGCATGTCAAATCAATCCCTGCATCTGTTGCGTGGGCTTTTTTTGGGGCTGGCATTTCTGGGTAATGCAATTGGATTTTTAGTTTCATAGCTGGGCCTCAATTCGTTTCATGGATTTTTTAAATTGTAAACTCTTTACTCGGCCTCAACCAAACGGTAATTTTTCTTGCCAGTGCGGATCACTAAATAAGACTCGCTTGCCAGGTCGCTTAGGCTTAAGGATGTATCAACACCTTGGATAGCATTGTTATTTAAGTATACGCCCCCGCCTTCAATAAGCTTTCTTGCTTGTCCCTTAGATTTGCAAGCTTCTGTTTCTACTAGGGCATCAATGAGGCTCCAACCAGCCTCGAGGGTTACTTTTTTTACTTTAGTGCTGGGTACCTCAGCAAAGATCTCACCAATAGTTTTATCATCTAAGTTCTCGATTTTTTGACCAAATAAAACTTGGCTCGCCTGCTCCACTCTGGTTAGTTGGTCTGCACCATGAACCACTGTGGTTACAGCTTGCGCCAAGGCTTTCTGCGCTTTTCTTAAATGAGCTTCTGTTTTTACCGATTCTTCAAGTTCGGTAATCACGTCTAAATCAACTTGGGTGAAGACCTTTAAAAAGCGGATTACATCTTCATCAGGGGTGCGCAAAAAGAACTGATAAAAGGCATATGGGCTTGTTAATTCTGGGCTGAGCCATATAGTTCCTGACTCAGATTTGCCAAATTTAGACCCGTCTGATTTTGTAACAAGGGGCATGGTCATGCCAAAGAGTTGTTTCTTTTGGCCCAAACGGCGGGCTAAATCTGTACCTGAAACAATGTTACCCCACTGGTCGCTGCCACCAATCTGTAAAGTCACATCGTGACTTTTTGCCAGCTCTGCAAAGTCGTAAGCCTGAAGTAACATGTACGAAAATTCAGTGTAGCTGATGCCAGCGCCTTCTAATCTGCTTTTAACTGAATCTCGTTGGACCATTTGGTTTACAGAAAAATGCTTGCCCACATCGCGTAAAAAATCGATGTAACTAATAGAACCAAGCCAATCCATGTTGTTTACAATGGTCGCCTTGGGTCCGCCTTCAAAGCCTAAAAATTTGGTCAGCTGAGCCGAGATTCCTTTGATATTTTCTGCAATTTTTTCTACTGTTTGTAGGTTCCTTTCGGCTGATTTCCCACCTGGATCACCGATCATGCCTGTGGCGCCACCCATTAAACCAACTGGTTTGTGGCCGCTACGTTGGAGAATGCTCATGAGGTTAAACAGGGCCAATTGGCCCACATGCAACGAAGTTGCAGTAGGGTCGAAACCAGCGTAGAAGCTGATAGATTTTGTATCTAACTCGGCTTTTACAGCTTCATGGGTTAGGGCTTCGATAAGCCCACGTTTCTCAAGTTCTTCAGTTAGGGTCATGTTCTTTATTGGTATTTCTGTTAAATTTTCAGAGTGATCTTATTATTTGTGTTATAATATCAGCAGGATGACTCCCACCTGTTTGGATGATGATATCGGCCTTTTCATAAATTGGCCGTCTTGTTTTATAAAGGTCAGTCAAGGTTTTTAAGGGGTCTTCTGTTTGCAACAAAGGCCTCTTATCATTACGCATCACTCTTTCTTTAATATCTTCAAAGTCAGCATCTAAAAAAACACTGTCACCCATAGCCTTAATGATTTCCCAGTTGCCCTCTGTGGCAACCAACCCACCACCTGTAGAGACCACAGAGTTGGTTAGTTTTTCAAAAGATTTCAAAGACTCTGTTTCGAGCTTTCTAAAAAAGGCTTCGCCCTCGTCTTGAAAGATTTCTTTAATGGTTTTTTCTTGTTGTTCCTCGATCATATGGTCGGTATCAAAATAGGGGTAGCCCAAGCGCTTTGCCAGCCTTCGCCCAATGGCAGATTTCCCAGCGCCCATAAAGCCAACTAAGAAAATTCGCACTAAAACCCCTCTTCACTTTTGAGCATCGCCTGGTCAATTTGGATGGTGGCCTTATCTTTTAAGAGCTTAATCCAGTTGCTATAAAACTCATCCTGCTTTTCAGCTCGAATGGATTCTTTAATCTTTTCACTGGCTTCTTTTTCTGTGGGTTTGCCCCTCCAGCGAGTCTTGACCCAGTAAAAAATGTGGTAGCCATCTTGGCTGTGCACAATTTGCGAGACTTTATTTTGCCATGTGAGCTTAAAAATTGCCTGTTCCAATTCAAAGGGCAGTTCTCCTTTTTCGATATAACCCATATCGCCACTAGCATCTCTATCTGGTGAGATAGAGTATTCTTGAATCAACTCGTCAATCTTTCTGTGGCGGATGATTTCATTGCGAATAGTCTGGGCCTCCGAATCTGAGGCGAGGGTTATATTTTTAACCCGAATGGCTTTAGGGATGGT
>JASJGK010000076.1:0-18343 GCA_033791585.1 SAR324 cluster bacterium
AAAACAATTTATTTGATCGTAATCAAAGCAAAATCTTTACCTAGACTTAAATGAAGCTCAAAAGTTCGATCATAATTTCATTTCTTATCCTTCTGGTCTTAACGGTCGTTGGCGGAACCTACTTTTTAAATCCTAACATAGCGGATAATTTATTTTCTGTTCAGGATGAAGCCCCTCCGAAAGAAATCATGCCCTTGCATTTTGCAGTGGCAGGACCAATGCAAGGTGACAAAGCCGCTGGCCAGACCTTTATGAAGGCTGCCCAGATATTTGTTGATGACTTTAACTTAACCTCAGCTGAATCTGGGTTACAGATTACCCTGCACCCCTTTGATGATAAAAATAACTCTAAAGAAGTGAAGCCCATTGCCGAAAGTATTGCAAATGACCCCAATATCATTGGTGTTATCGGCCACAACTTTAGTTCTGTTTCTTTGGCCGCAGGTGCGGTTTATAAAAAGGCTGAGATTCCAGCTATCACCCCTACCTCGACCAACACGGAAGTAACCAGAGATAATCCTTGGTCTTTCAGAACTGTTTTTGATGATGCCTATCAAGGTAAATTCATTGCGCAGTATGCCAAGAGCATGTTGAATAAAGAATCTGTCGCAGTTTATTATGAAGATAAGCCCTACGGTGAATTTCTTGGAGAAAAGTTTTTAGAGCAGGCCCGATTGCTTGGGATGGAAATTGTAGCTAGTAAGCAGTATTCAACCGATCCAGTGGAGTTTCAAAAAAACTTAGCCACAGTTTCAGAAGACCTGTCAGCTCTCTCTAAAGTCGGTTTACTCTTTATTCCCGGTCATAATTTAGAAGTTACTCAAATTATTCGTAGACTAAAAGATGAAGGTTTTGAGGGGGATATCATCCTGCCTGATGCCATGGCCCAACAGTCTTTTGTGAAATCTTTTCAAGATCTACCAAAAGAAAATCAACACCCCGGTTATTACTCCGATGGCGTTTTTGTTGCTGCCCCTTTACTTTATGATGGGGCCAGTAGAATGGCTCAGGATTTTGCTGCACAATATAAAATGAAATATGGCGAAAAACCTGATTGGCGTGCAGCCTATGCCTATGATGCTATTTTGATGTTTGCTAATGCGGCAAAGCTTGCCAAATTAGCAACAAATAAAGACGATATTAAGAAAAAGCGGGTTATATTAAGAGACCAACTGGCTATTTTTAACCAAATGAATCAAGCCTTTAGGGGCGTGACTGGCTTAAACTACTTCAATGACAATAGAAGTATGGAAAAGCCTCTTTCTATCGGCCAATACAGACAAAATACACTGGTTTCAGCACCTTTACAGATGAACACTGCTGGGGACCCAAGAAGAATTTCAGGCTTGGATGAGCGGCTAAAAGAAGGCCTGATGATCAATGTGAATGATAACCTCTATCACAGAACTTACATTGTCTATACAGGTGTTGAAGTTACAAAGATCAGCGGCATGAAGCATGAAGATATGACCTATGATCTTGAATTTGATTTATGGTTCCGTTATCAGCGCGGTATTGATGTAAGAGACATTGAGTTTTGTAACAGTGCGGCACCAATTAAGCTGCGTATGCCAAAAGAAGAAGTGGCTTACGGCAACCTAATGTACCGAAAATATGAAGTTAAGGGTAAGTTTAAAGCTGACTTTACCGAGTTACTCTCGCCTGATCTACACAACATTGGTATTTGCTTTGCTCATAGAGATTTAAGCCGTTCCAACTTGATTTTTGTTCCTGATATTGTCGGTGGTAATTTAGAGTCTTATGTTCCTGATCGGAATGCTAGGATTGAAATGAAACGAATTACTGGCTGGAGTCCAATCGAGCATTGGTCAAGTCAGACGGTATTTGAGAAACCCATCCAAGGTAACTTAAAATATATTCATGAAACCAGCAAAAAAGTTCCCTTTTCTAGTTTTTACTCAGCTTACACGTTAGAGGCCGATACCTCTTTAATTCGTGGTGCAATTACACCTGATGTTGCTTTGGTGTTGATTCCCTTGAGTTTGCTCTTTTTGTTTGCTCTCGAAAACCGCTACGCCCTACAGTTTTGGTTGTTCCCTACCATGAATCGTTTGAAGAAGAAGCAGTGGGAAAAACAACAAAATACTAAAAAAACAAAACCAAAAAAAGAATTCTTCTACAACTATAAGTATGAAGAAGAAGCAGAGGTTGAAACCTTCGAACCAGGCATTTGGTCTTTTATCACTAAAAGCTTAACCCTGATCTTTTTACTCTATAATGCTGAAGTTGTTGTCTCTGACTATTACTTCCAGATTGCTGAGGTGGAACTCTACCAGTTGGCGAATCACATTTTTGATATTATGTGGTGGTTTGTTCCAACCCTAATCTTTGTTCGTTCCGTTAATAAGTTTTTCTGGAAAAAGATCGAAACAGAATCAGGCAGGCATATTCCTAAATTTGCAAAGGGCTTTTTCTCGACCACTGTTTTTGCATTGATGTTATTTGGGATCTTAGCCTTTGTTTACGACCAAACGGCAGCCAGTATCTTAGGTACATCTGGTATTTTTGTGATGATTATTGGTATGGCTATCCAGATGAATATTTCAAACATGTTTGCTGGATTGGTACTGAATATTGAAAAATCTATTAGAATGGGTGACTGGGTACAGATTGGGGAGATTGAAGAAGGTAAGGTTGTAGAAATCAACTGGAGAACCGTACGTATTCGAACCCGAGACGGAAGTTTGATTAATATCCCAAATAACACTATTTCTGAGAGTAACTTCCAGAACTTTAGTCATCCTAACCCGATTATTGAAGAAATCTTTGAAGTGAACCTGTTCAAAAGTGAAGACTATAAAACCGTCTTTAAAATCTTGATGAAGGCGATGACATCTTGCGAAAGTGTTTTAGAAGACCCAGCACCAATCGTTAGATTTGATGATTATACTTGGTGGTCAGCAAGATACCTTTGTGTGTATAATATAGGTGACTATGGGGTAAGAAGACAGGCGCTGGCTGATGTTTGGGAGAAAGTCATCCAAGGACTAAAGAAGGCTGGTATAGATACAGCATCCTTTAAAGACGAGCCTGATTTTAAAACCTCTGAAAATATGGTCAAGCGCTCTACTTTCGAAAAGAAAGATTGTAATGACCTGTAATAAATTAATCTAAGAAGTTGATTCGTTCTTATGGCGATATCTAGAAGTAATATGCAGGTTTTTGCCATTATGGCGGTGAGTATTACTACCTCACCTCTAATACCTGTTGATGTTGCCAAGGTTTTTGATAAATCTACCTTGGTGGTCAGCGTCCTTGATGCAGGTTTCCCTGTCCCTGGCTCCAAAGTTACTATCATTTCAGAAGCTACTAAAGACGAAACCAAATGGGTTACCAACGAGCAAGGCTACGCTGTTCCCCTGAAGGGTGCCACAGGCGAAATTGAGATTACTTTAAAGAGTGGTAACTATTTTGTTAAGGTGGAAAAAGAAGGATTTTTAGAAAAAAAAACCAAGGTTTTTTTAGAAGAAGATGGCTTTGCCGAAAAGCTTGTCAAGCTTGACCCCTCTAATAGAAGACCCATCCCCAGCGCTGGCCCTGAACAGTTTTCCAACCCTAAACGCTTGACCTTACTGGATGCCTCCTACAGTTATGACCCTGATATTGAAGAGGGTGATGACCCTTTAAGAGGGATAACCTCTGTCTCATGGGATTTAATTTCTAGACCTGATGATAGTAATCTAAAGTTACCACCTTCAGAAAAACGAGAGTTTTATTTTACCCCTGATGTTTCGGGGGATTATAAGTTCCGTATGGTTGTCTCTGATGGGGTATTGGAAGCGACCAAAGACCATATTGTCCATGTGGCTTCTCCCTTTGAAAACATAGCTAAAATCCCCGTTCATGTTGGCGGTCATATTACCCAGAGGATCAGAAATAAGGTCTATTTAGCTGGTGGCTGGAATGGTGATTTTTTGAAAACTGCCTTTGTTTACGATATTGATCTGGATACTTGGAAAGAAATTGAGCCAATGAAAATAGCCCGAAACCACCATGCATCTTATGAAATGAACAATAAGATCTTTGTTTTTGGGGGAAACACTAATGCTAGAGGGGTTGCCACGGACACAGTGGAAATCCTGAATCCCAGTACTGGTAAATGGCGTGATGGTGCACCTATGCCAACGGCAAGGTATAATGCGACGGCTATAGGGCATAGAGGGAATATTTACGTTTTAGGTGGGGCTAAGGGAGAAAAGGCTTTTGAGATCTATGATCCCCAAAGTAATAAATGGACCATAGCAGAAGATATGCCCACTCCTAGGTATCGGCACACAGCCCAGATCATTAAGAATAAAATTTATTTGATTGGTGGCAAAGGGACAGAGCAGCTGGTGGAAATTTTTGATATTGAAGCCGGTAAATGGAGTCAAGGCTTGCCTATGCCAACAGGTCGCTATTATTTAGATAGCTCTGTGCTAGATGATAAAATCTTTGTTGTAGGCGGTCACGGTATGGGTGAAGGGGCTGGCGAGCCTGCGGCAGAAGTCTATGACCCGAGACGCAACACCTGGGTTACAAAAAACCCACTTCCCTTTGCATTAGATATCCACTCAATGGTGACCTTCAATAACAAAATCTATGTTTTTGGTGGTGAGTCTAGGTTTGGAACTTTTGCCACAGAAGATACAACCTTTGTTTATGATCCTCGGTTTGATATCGCCATGAGGAAAAAGCCTGTCGTGAAAAAGCCAGAATATTGAGAGTGGCTAACTCATAATAAGCAGGCCAGCCAAGGCCACAAATAAAAAGCAAACCAGCCAAAAGCCGTTGCTTAGGCGAATCAGTATCAATTGGTGCCTTGCATTTAGGTCGATCTCCAATCCCTTGCCAATCCATGGCTCTTCACTCAACTTACCAAAACGAGTTACTGGTCCACCGAGACTAATTCCCAGTGCGCCTGCAACTGCCGACTCAGGCCAACCTGAATTTGGGGAGGCGTGTTTTGTGTGGTCTTTTAAAGCTACTTTTAAAGCCATTTTTGCTGAAGTCCCTGGCGTAATAAGGGCGCTGAGGCCTAAAATTAGAGCGAAAATCCGAGCGGGAAAAAAATTGAGTGCATCGTCTGCCTTGGCTGCCCAAAAGCCAAAATTGATATATTTTTCGTTTTTATACCCGATCATACTATCCAGAGTGCTGACCATTTTAAAAAACAATAAGCCCTCTAGGCCAAAGAAAAGATAAGAGATAAGAGGAGTAAAAAAACCATCCACCAGATTTTCAGCCAAAGATTCGATTGTTGCTCTTGCGCAATCTTGTTCTGTTGCTTGTTTTAAATCTCGACTGACAAGCCAGCTGGCTTTCTCTCTCATGGTTACAATGTCAGGGGCTGAAAAAACAGCCTTTGCGTGTTTTACCAAATCCCCAAATGCTATGAGATGAAAAACCAAAAATAGTTCTACCAGGGTCCCAGACAAAAAATGAAGATTCTGTAGTTTTTCCACTAGTAAGGCGGGGATAACTACTGCAATTAAGGCCATAGTCAAAAAATGAGTGAAGCCTGCCAGACCATCATTTGTAGTTAAACCCCTGATTTTACTTTCTATTTTTATGGATAATAAGCCAATCAACCTTACAGGATGCAAGGGATAAACGGGGTCGCCCAAAAATCGGTCTAAAATCAATGCTACCAAGAGAATGATACTAGGCTCTGAAAAGAAAGGGAAAAGGCTTTCTATGGTCATATTTCCTTTAAAAAGGATAATAGTTGGTCATTTTCTGTTTTTTTAAGGATCGCAAAGCGGAAAAAGTTCCCCTTGAGCCAATTAAAATTTCTAGCATCCCTTAAAAAAACTCCCGCAGCCAAAGCATCCCTTAAAAAACCGTCAAAACTTTGTTTCCCCTTGTACTCAGCCAAAATGAAATTTGCCCGTGAAGGGTAAAGCGTTATATTAAGGTTATTCTTTAAGGACTCTCGAATTCTTAATTGTTCTGACTCGACTATATCCCTTGTCTCTTGCTCATAGGTTTGCAAGTTTTGCAGCTCGCCTAATAGGGGTTCAACTATATTATTAATTCTCCATGGAGGTAAAGTCGCTGATATCTTTTTAATTATTTCTGGTGGCCCCAATAAAGCGCCTACACGTAAAGCTGGAATGGCGTAAAATTTTGTTAAGGAGTGAAAAATAAAAAGGTTAGGCAGGCTTGCACACAGTGGCATGAGGTTGAAATCTTCTGAATTAGGCAAGAATTGAAAAAAAGCTAAGTCGATCAAAAAAGAAATATGTGGGTGTTCAATAATAAGAGTGATTAAGTCTTCTACATTTAATTCAGCCCCTGTTGGATTCTGCGGGAGGCCTAGAAATACGCCGTCTACGTTGTTTAAGGAATTTTTTAATTGGGAAATATCCAGCCCCAGGTCTAAAAATGTCGGTAAGGAAATGGCACTTCCGCCAGCCAAAGTGACGGCTGCTCGGTAATCAAAAAAGGATGGCTCTGGTATTAAAACCCTCTTTAATTTTAAAAACTTAGGTAGCAGGTAGATGCCTTCTACTGAGCCATTTAAGGGTAGGATGCTATCGCGTTCAAGGCCAAAATGATTTTGGTAAAAATCAATGACCCCAGCCCCATTTGTCGAAGGGTATTTATGCAGCTCTGAGGCTAAGTTCCCCCAAGCTTTTAAGAGTTCAGGTGGTGGGCCTAGGGGGTTGATATTCACGCTAAAATCTATATAGGGCAAAGGCTCAAGGCCATATTCTTTGAAGGCTTTAGCGGCACTGCCACCATGTTGGTGATTTACTGGGTTCATGTGGAGTCCTCTAATATTTTGATTAATTTCTCTAGGTCCAAATGGGGCGCTAGCTCTTTGGCTAATTTGTCGTAAGGGTCTACCTGCGTTGTTAGGTTTGGAGGTAGGCCCAACTCTAACTGAAGGAACTTATTTAGAAAATTAGGGTCGTTAAATATACCATGTAAATAGGTTCCTATGATTCTTTTTTTACTATTATATAGGCCTTTTGGTTCTCCAGATACAAAATAGAAAGGAGCTACATTTTCCGTAAATTTACTTGTTCCTTGGTGGATCTCGTAGCCTGTGATTTTGCAATTGTATGGGGTAGAATTGCCTTCAACCTGCCTTAAGGTCTTACTAGCCTGTATTTCTGTGGTCATGGGTAGCAGGCATAAGCCTGTTGCCTCTTTCTGACTGGATTCGATCTGCATGGGGTCTAAAACTTCTAGACCTAACATTTGGAACCCTCCGCAGACCCCTAAGATAGGCTTTGTTAAGCTGTGAAAGGCTTTTATTTCATCTTCCCACCCCGAATCCTTCACCCATTTCAAATCATTGATGGTGGATTTGCTGCCTGGTAATATTAACAGGTCATAAGAACTTAAATCCCTGACCTCTTCTAAATAATGGCAATCCAACGCCTCATGAAATAGCAGGGGTTCAAAATCAGTAAAATTTGATATCCTTGGAAACTTTATGATAGCCACTTGTTTTTTAATATTTTTCTGATGGTATTTTTTTTGTGGAAGATCAGTAATAGTTTCCAAAGATACTGAATCTTCAGCGGGGATTTTTAACCCTTGAAAAAAGGGGATTATACCTAATATTGGCAGGCCTGTTTTTTCTTCCAGCCACTTTTTTCCGCTTTCAAATAGCGAGATATCGCCACGAAATCGATTGATTATTACACCCTTTATTAAGGCCCTATCCTCAGGTGACAGCACTTCTAATGAACCAACAATTTGGGCGAAGACACCGCCTCTGTCGATGTCGGCGACCATAATTACAGGGCTTTTGATCTCTTGGGCTAGGCCCATATTAGCAATGTCCCGCTCCCTTAAATTGACTTCGGCTAGGCTCCCCGCCCCTTCAATTACGATATAATCGTGGCTTTTCGAAAGCTCTGCAAAAGCGGCAAGCGCCGTTTCTTTAAGCTGTAATTTATGGGTCAAAAAATCCCGTGCCTTTAAGTTTGCTTGGGGTTTGCCCATCAAAATAACCTGGGAAGTTTGATCGGAGCTGGGTTTTAAAAGCACAGGATTCATCAAAACGTCTGGCTCTATTTTGGCTGCATGGGCCTGGTTAACTTGGGCCCTGCCCATTTCTAGCCCATCTTTGGTCACAAAGCTATTGTTAGACATATTTTGGGCCTTAAAGGGTGCCGCAGCGTAGCCATTTTGCACCAAAAGGCGTAAAATACCAGCAGTGAGCAGACTCTTGCCAACGTCTGAACCAGTTCCAAAAATAGAGATCGTTTTTGCCATATGCTTTTTATTTGTGAAAGGTTAGGATAATCTCAGGGTTTGATCAGTCAAGCCAAATAGTATTCTTTATTTTTTAGACAGCTTTTTTTCCGATGAACTCACCCTTTTTTCATGCGCTTATAGGCGGAACCCAATCAGGCTGTGGTAAAACCACCTTTACTTTGGCTTTGTTGCAATGGCTACAGGCCCAAAATAAAATGGTACAGGCCTTTAAGGCTGGCCCCGATTACCTCGACCCCCTGTGGCATGAAGCAATTACAGGCCAGGTGAGTTACAATTTAGATAGCCAGATGATGGGCGAGGCTGATTGTTTGGATATTTTATCTACAAAATGCCAGTCTGAAATTGCCTTAGTTGAAGGGGTAATGGGCCTTTTTGATGGTCGGAGTGGGGTTGGCACAGCCGGCTCTAGTCTAGATTTAGCAAGGGTTACAGGTTCTAATGTGCTGCTTTGTATTAACGTAAAGGGTATGGCAGGCTCTATCGTGCCTTTGGTTCGTGGCTTTACCGAGGAAGCGGCTAAATCGGCTGTGACCATTTCAGGGGTTTTGGCTAACCAAGTGGGTAGCGACCACCACTTACATCTACTCATCGAATTACTCAAAGAAAATAGCTTACCTCCCATTGTTGCAAGTATGAAAAAGGATGCTCCCATCCTACCAGAGCGCCATTTGGGTCTGGTTGAGCCTACCTTAAAATTGCCAGATTTTTTCCCCTTTTTAGAGGTGGACGAAGAGGCTTTGTTTGCAGCCTTTGCCACCTGCGAACATAAGATTAATATAAAGAATCCCCCAGAAATTAAGGCTCTAGAAAAAAAACTTTTTGCAGGCTTTGAGCTGGCAATTCTCAAAGACCAAGCCTTAAGCTTTATTTATCAGTCCAATTTGGATTGGTTAGTGGGGCAGGGTGCCCAAATAAGCTATTTTTCTATTTTAAAAGGCGAAGACATCCCTAAAAACACCCAAGGCCTTTGGTTACCAGGGGGCTACCCTGAGTTATGGGCGGAAGAAATTTCAAAATCTAAGTCTTTATTAGCTATCAAAAACTATATTGAAGGCGGTGGCGCAACCTTGGCCGAATGTGGCGGGATGATGATTTTGGGTGAGAGTCTAACCGACCTTGAAGGCACAACCTACCCTATGGCTAGGGTGTTAGCGTTAAAAGTAACCATGCAAAAGAAATTGGCTTCTTTAGGCTACAGAACTGATGAGTCGGGTCTAGCAGGGGAATCACCGCTTAAAGGCCACGAGTTTCACCACTCCACTAAGAACTTACAAGAATCTGCCACACAGCCCTTCAAACTAAGCCGTGGCGACCAAGGTGAAAGCTATAAAAACCTGACTGCTTCTTATGTTCACTGGTATTTTCCCTCTAACCCACAAAAAATTGCGAGGATATTTCATGTCTAAAGAGAAAGAGACTAATCAAAAAAGAGGCATTGTCTTAGTTACCTGTGGTGATGGAAAGGGCAAGAGTACCGCAGGCTTTGGGATGGTTTTCCGTTCCGCAGGCTGGGGCAAGCGTGTTTTGGTCATCCAGTTTATTAAGGGCAAATGGGGCACTGGCGAAGAAAAGGCTGCCAAGGCTTTTGATAATATCGAATGGCATAGTTTAGGAGACGGTTTCACTTGGGACACAAAAAACCCTGAACAAGACAAAAAAACCGCAGAAGAGGCCTGGGAATTTGCGCAAAAAAAGATCCTTAGTGGGCACTATGACCTAGTATTTTTAGACGAGATCAATTATTGTATGGGATATGGCTGGCTCGATGGGGGCCAAGTTGTTAAATTTATAAATGAAATCAAACCGCCAGAGGTTAGTTTAATCCTCTCTGGCCGAAACCCTAGCCTCGAAGTTTTAGAAGTTGCCGATACGGTAACAGAAATGACTTTGAAAAAACATGCTTACAAATCAGGCATTAAGGCGAAAAAGGGAATAGAATTTTAACTTAAGGTGTAAAAATGCATATTGAACCAGGATTTATCAGTCAAACTAAAGTATTACTTGCAAACGTCGGTGCTGTGGCAATCGCAGCTACCTACGCTAAAGAAGTTATTTTTAAACCAACAATGATCTTAAAAACTATCCTTGTTGGGTTGTTTTTTAGCATATTTATGCAGATTTTTCATTTGCCTGTTGGTCCTTCTGAGATTCATTTTATTGGCGCAATGGCCGTTTATTTAGTTTTTGGTTTTTACCCGACCCTATTTGGATTTATGATCGGTTTGGGCCTCCAAGGGTTGGTTTTTGCCCCTACTGATTTAGCCCATTTGGCTGTGAATTCTTTATCTTTAGTGCTTCCATTAATGGCTGTTCATTATACAGTAGGTTCTAAAATTACAGCAGGCGCAAAGCTAAACCTTAAGACTCTTCTTAAGCTAGATGCCATTTTCTACAGTGGTGTTACTCTAATGGTGGGCTTCTGGCTTGTTGGCTCAGGCGTTACAACATTTGCTGCTTGGGGCGCATTTGCAACCTCTTACCTACCTGTTGTTTTTGTAGAGCCTATCTTTACTTTAGCCATCATCACTGTGCTAAAGAGATTTGATTCAAAAAGTTGGGTTACTTCACTTACTGCTGTGAAGCAGTTAAAACTAGCCTAATTTTATTATGGGCAAGGTCTGGTTTGTAGGCGCTGGCCCCGGAGACGCTGAATTAATCACGGTAAAGGGTATGAACCTTTTGGCGCAAGCAGGGGCAATTTTATATGCAGGTTCCCTTGTTTCCGAAGCCGTTTTAAAATGGGCCTCTAAAGACTGTGAAGTTGCTGATTCCAAGGGCATGACCTTAGAACAGATCAACGACTGGCTTTTAACTAAAGCCCAAAAATACCCCACTGTTATCCGTTTGCAGACGGGGGACCCCTCTCTTTATGGGGCCTTGGTTGAAATGGCTCGCCCTCTCCTTGATCAAAATATTGAGATTGCTGTGGTTCCTGGTGTTTCGTCAGCCATGGCTTCAGCCGCTGCCGCCCAAGAAACCCTAACGTTGCCTGAAGTTACCCAGACGGTTATCCTAACAAGGGTCGAAGGCCGAACGCCTATGCCTGCTGGTGAATCAATCGAAGAGCTGGCAAAGCATCGCTGTACCTGTTGTATTTTCTTATCCGTTACCTTGACAGCAAAAATAACCGCAGCATTTATTCAAGCTGGGTGGGATGAGTTTAGCCCTGTGACCGTGGTAAAACGTGCCTCTTGGCCCGATGAGTATATCTTACAGACGAACCTAAAAGATTTAGGCGAAGATATTAAAAAGCATGAGATTAAAGCCCAAGCGATGATTATAATCAGCCCAACCTTAGGGGCAAAAAACTGGGATAGCCTTACCAAATCCAAGCTTTATGACAAAGATTTTGGCCACAAGTTCAGAAAAGCAGAATAGTAAAACCAAAATAGCGAAAAGCAGAGTAGTTAAAGGTAAAGAAAATTTAATATGAAAGAAATAATACTAATAGTAGGTCACGGCTCCCGTGGGCCAGGTGGAAATGAAGAGATTGCAGAGTTTGTAGAGGATTTTAAATCCAACTACACAGAGCTACCTGTGGAACTGTGCTACATTGAATTTGCTGAAGTATTACTGGCTGAAGGCTTGAAAAATGCGGCAGCTAAAGCAGAAAAGGTGATCGTTGTTCCCTTGATTTTAAATGCGGCGGGCCATGTTAAAATGGAAATCCCCCAAGCTATTGAAGAAGTGAGGAAGGATTTCCCCAAGATTAGCTTTATATTAGCTAAACACATTGGTGCGGTGGATAAGGTTTTAGATGTGTTAAAACGACAGTTGACCCAAGTTGCCCATGCCCTAAGCCAGCCTGACCCAAAAACCACTGGGGTAATTTTGTTGGGCCGAGGCTCCTCAGACCGTATTGCCAATGGTGAGGTCTCTAAAATGGCCCGCTGGCTGTATGAAGAATGCGACCATGACCTTGTAGATATCGCCTTTACAGGCATCACCTTTCCCAGGCTAGAATCGGCTGTAAAGGCACAGGTTGCTTTAGGCATGACCCAAATCATAGTCCTGCCCTACTACCTATTTAATGGCCGCTTAATGGAAAGAATTGATGCGCAAGTAGACCGCCTAAATATGACCTATCCCCAGATTGCTTTTGGTTTAGGCGAGTACTTTGGTTTTGAAAAAGAGATCTATGAACTCGTAAAAGAACGCATCGCCCAAACCAGTGAAAAAAACCCAAAAATGATGGAATGCGACGGCTGTAATTACCGAAAAGAAGCCGAGTCAGAGCACCATCACGACCATCACCATCATTAGAAACGATCTTCACAACACAAAAAAATGACAACAAGCAAAGTTACAGAGCAAATTACCCAAGCGGGGAGGCAGATAGAAGAAGATTCTTTTGCCATAGTTGACCGTGAAGCAGGAGACCATACTTATGGCCAAGGCCAGTGGGAAGTTGTTCGTAGACTCATCCACGCCAGTGCTGATTTTGACTTTAACGGGCTTGTTAAATTCCACCCTGATGCCGTTACCGCAGGCGTTAAGGCTGTGACAAATGGCGCGAAAATCATCACAGATGTAGAGATGATTTGTGTGGGTCTTTCAAAAGTTCGGATGGAACATTTTGGCATGGCCGCCAGCCAATACATTTCAGATGACGATGTGATAGAAGAAGCCAAAAAAGTCAACAGCACTCGGGCTGTGCAGGCGATGCGCAAAGCCCATAGATTGGGCCTTTTAGATGGCTCTATTGTGGGCATTGGTAATGCTCCAACAGCTTTAATTGAGCTAATTCGATTAATCAACGAAGAGGGCGCCAAGCCAGCTTTAATTGTAGGCATGCCCGTCGGATTTGTTTCAGCGGCCGAATCTAAGGAAATGGTGCAGCACTTAAAAACAACCCCTTGGATAGTGATCCAAGGCCGAAAAGGCGGTAGCCCCTTGGTTGTTTCAGCCATCCACGCCCTGATGACATTGGCCCAAAGGGCGGAGCATTAAAAATGAAACTACCAATGCAGAAAGGCCTAGCCACAGGCTTTAGCACGGGTGCCTGTTCGGCAGCCGCCGCCAAGGCAGCATTGGTTGGTATCTTGACAGGAGAAATCCCAGAATCCATAGAATGCCAAATTCCCCAAGGTGATTTGGTAACCTTTAAGGTGGAAAGGGGTGAAGTTACAGCAGGCCAAATCGCTAAAGGTGAAAGTAAAGCCGAAGAAGCCACAGCAGTGGTGATAAAAAACTCAGGTGACGACCCAGATGTAACCGATAAAGCAGAGATCACAGTAACCTTAAGCCTGACAGAAAAAATAGGCGAGATTAGCTTTTCAGGTGGTCCAGGCGTAGGTAAAGTTACTCTAAAGGGCTTAGGCCTTGAGGTTGGCGGGCCAGCCATCAACCCTGTCCCAAGACAAAATATTGCCGACAACCTTAGGTCTGCTGGTACTGAACTCCTAAAAACAAGTGGTTTAGAAGTTACTATCTCTGTCCCAAATGGCGAAGCCATGGCTAAAAAAACCCTCAATGAACGTTTGGGCATTGTCGGTGGCATATCAATACTAGGCACCACAGGCATAGTCCGCCCCTACTCAACATTGGCTTTTAAGGCTTGCGTTGTCCAGGGGGTAGAGGTTGCGGCGGTACAAGATTCAGATACGGTTGTGCTAACTACTGGCGGACGTACAGAGAAGTTTATGATGGCCCAGTTTCCCCAGCTACCATCTTCGGTTTTTGTGCAAATGGGCGACTTTGTGCACACGGCTCTTGATCAAGCGGTAAAAGAGAAAATTCCTAAAGTGCTATTGGGTGTGATGGTAGGCAAGTTGACTAAAATTGCCCAAGGCCTAAAAAATACCCACGCTAAACGTGCCCAGGTGGACATGAAGTTTTTGAGCGACTTAGCAAAAAAGGTTGGGGCCAAGCCCCAAGTTTGTGCCGAGATTGAAGCTGCCGAAACAGCGAGGTTCGCCTCCGAGCGCCTAAAAGAAGAGGGTCTAGAAATGGCCTTTTATGAGGCTTTATTGGCTGAGACTATGAAGACCTTACAGGCAAAGTATGACTTGGAATTCCAAATCATGCTCTGTGACTTTACTGGTAATAAATTGTTGGAGATTAAAAGCTAATGGAGCCTAAAATATTATGAATGTAAATATTTGCTATATCATAGGTATTTTGGAAGATGGCGCTAAAAGCCTCCAAGAAAAATCCATTATCTTAATTTCTGATGCCGACTTGATCATTGGCAGCCCCCACCAGTTGGATCTGGTTTTGGGCCTTATCCCTGCAAATTGTGAAACCTTTTCTATTGTTGGCAACCTAGCCGCAACACCGACCAAGGTAACCGAAGCTTTAGAAGAGGATAAAAAAGTGGTGGTTTTGGCCACTGGTGACCCTCTTTGCCATGGTGTTGGTGCCTATTTAGTAAAAAAATTAGGAGAGGAAAGGATAATTATTCATCCTAATTTATCGGCATTACAGTTGGCAGCGGCAAAGCTTGGGCAGCGTTGGGACACTATGACCATTGAATCCATTCACTCAGGCCAAATAGGTGAGTGGGTTAGTGGTGCAACGCCTGACCATGGAATGTATCCCTTGAGGCAAAGTTTAGAACAGGATGGCCCTTGGGGCGTATTTACAGCAAAAGGCAACGGACCCGATAAAATCGCTCGAATGCTGGCAACTGAAGCCATAGCCGAAGAATTTGAATTGGATATCTTTGTTGCGCTAGGTGCCGAAAATGAACAAATTTTTCGCCAACAAAAGCCTGCAGAAATTACTGAGACAACCTTTAAAGACCCAAATTTTGTGGTTATCAGAAGAGTTAAGTCCCCGCAAAATAGGGTTCTATTTGGCAGAGTAGAAGAAGAATTTGCTTTGCGAAAACCAGATAAGGGCCTGATTACCAAAAAGGAAGTTCGAGCCGTCGCCTTAGGGCTAATGAAGTTGCAAAGCAATTCTTTTGTTTGGGATGTCGGTGCAGGTTCTGGCTCAGTAGGGTTAGAGGCTGCCAGTCTTTGCCAAAAAGGCCATGTGTGGTCTGTTGAAAAAAATGAAAAAGACTTTGCTAACGTTACGGCAAATAAAAAGAACCTAGGCCTCTTTAATTATTCCCCCTTTTTAGGCAAAGCCCCAGTCGGTTTAGAAAACTGGGCCAAACCTAATGCTGTTTTTATTGGTGGTTCTGGTGGTAATTTAGAGGATATTATCAACTATTCCTTTGAAAAACTCCAAAGCTCAGGCCGTTTGGTTGCAGCCTTTGTAACGTTAGAAAATTTAACCACAGCCCAGAAAACCCTAGAAGGCCTGACAGAAGACTGGGGTATAATCCAAATACAAGTGGCTAGAAGTAAACCCATTTTAAACATGAACCGATTTGAATCTCTGCAACCTGTGTGGTTAGTCTGGGCGGAAAAAAGGGCTGAAAGTAATGAGAGTGCACTTAAGGATATAACTAATGAATAACTGGGGAAAATTAATCGGTGTGTCTTTGGGGCCAGGCGACCCTGAACTGTTAACCTTGAAAGCCCATAAGCAATTGCAGGGTAAAGGTCTTTGGACTTATCCAATCAAAAAGAAAGGGGCTGAAAGCTACGCTCTGAACATTGCCCAAGGGGCGGGTTTGGCTACCCCAGATGATGCCCAAGCCTTGACTTTTCCAATGACTAGAGACCAAGAAAAATTGGCTCATGCCTGGGCGAAAGCGGCAACAGAGTTATTGCCTACTCTTAAAGATGGCCGTGATGTTTACTTTTTGGTTGAAGGCGACGCTTCCACCTACTCCACCTTTGCACACCTAGCTCGCACAGTTACAGGCTTGGAACCCTCTATTGAGATTGAGACTATCGCAGGCGTAACCTCTTTTAATGCCTCGGCAGCTAGATTAAACGAACCTTTGGCCTTAGAAGGCGACGCTATGGCTGTGATTCCCGCAGGCTACGGGGTGGAGGTAATCAAGCAGCTTATATCTGAGTTTGATTGTTTAGTTTTAATTAAGGTTAAGCCCTTACTAGACGATATTATTAATCTTTTGGAATCCTTAGACCTTCTGCAATATAGCTCTTTTATTGAAAAGGTTGGCGCAGCTGAAGAACGAATGATCACAGATGTAGCCACTTTAAAAGGCGAAAAAGTAAATTACCTTTCTTTGTTAATAGTAAAAAACCCAAACCGAATCAAGGGCGAGATGATCAAAGGTTGTAAGAAAAAAGAGACGACCCATGACTAAACAAAAAGTGGTTTTTGTAGCCATCACCAAATCAGGTGCCCAACTTTGCAATAGGTTAGCGCCACAATTTCCCGATGCCGATTTTAAGCTTATGGCTAAGGTCATGGAGCACTGTGAAGGCCAGCCCAACTGTTCTGCCATTGAGGGCAGTGTTAAGCAGGCAGTGGGCGATGTTTTTGCAGCTTACGAACAATTGGTTTTTGTGGTTTCCATAGGTGCTGTCGTTCGCCTCATTGCCCCTCATTTAAAATCTAAGGAAACCGACCCTGGGGTTGTGGTGATTGATGATGTTGGTGATTTTGTGATCCCCGTACTATCAGGGCACCAAGGCGGAGCCAACGCATTTGCCGAGGAAATTGCAGCAAAGTTAGAGGCACAGGTGGTTTTTACCACAGCCTCAGAAGTAGGCAAGACCATAGCAGTAGACATCCTAGGCCGTGAGCTGGGTTGGGAAGTGGTAGCCCCTAAGGTGAATTTGGTGCGAGTGGCGGCAGATGTTGTGAACCAAGAAAAAATTGCACTGGTCCAAGAAGCTGGAGGTAAAGATTGGTGGACTCGCTCCACCCCAATACCCACCAACATTACACTTTTTGAGAGCTTTGAGGAGGTAGATATGAACCAGTTTAAATCCTTACTTTGGATAACTGACAGAGAAGTCCCTGAAAGTTTGTGGAGCGACTTGAAAGAAAGATTGGTTGTTTATAGACCACCTAAGGGCTAACCAATGAAAGTAGTACTAGGCCTTGGCTGCGATAGAAATACCAGCCTAGAAACCCTATCAAATGCCGTTGATTTGGCCTTGGCAGAGGTTAAAATTGATAAATCCCAAGTTGTAGGCCTCGCCACTATCGATAAAAAAGCCGATGAAGTGGGGCTTTTGGAGTTGGCAAAGTCATTTGCTTTGGACCTGGCATTTTACAGGGCAGACCAACTTGCAAAAGTTGAGGTACCTAACCCATCGCCTGTGGTGCTAAAATATATGGGCACAGCCTCTGTTTCTGAGGCTGCTGCTATTTTATTGGGTGAAGGGTCTCAAGAAGATTTGATTCTAGAAAAATTAAAACACAAGGGCGCAGATACTAAAAATGCCACTGTATCTATTTTAAAAGTTCGCAAAACATAAAAATTAAGTAAAAAAAACTATGAGTAAGATTATATTAGTAGGCTTCGGGCCAGGCTCGGATGCACAAATGACCTTTAGGGCAAAAGAAGCCATCGCCGAAGCTGATGTAGTGATCGGCTATTCCACCTATGTGAAGCTGGTGGCTGATTTGCTGGATGGCAAAGAAGTAATCAAAAAGGGCATGACGGAAGAGATAGACCGTTGCGAGTTGGCCTACGCTAAAGCAGTCGAAGGCAAGACCGTAGCCCTAATTTCTTCTGGCGATATTGGCATCTATGGCATGGCTGGGCCTATGTATGAGTATTTATTTTCTCAGGGCTGGAACAGTAAAAGTAAGGTTACGGTAGAAGTTTGCCCTGGGGTGACGGCCTTAAGTGCATCTGCATCCTTGGTGGGTGCCCCCTTAACCCATGATTTTTGTTCTATTTCCCTCTCAGATTTACTCACCCCTTGGCGGGTAATTGCAGGCCGTTTAGAAGCGGCGGGAAAAGCTGATTTTGTAATTGCTCTTTATAACCCCAAATCTAGCCGCAGAACAGGCCAGATTGAAGAGGCAACTAGAATATTACTCAAGCACAAATCCCCAGAGACACCAGTAGCCCTTGTAAAATCAGCTTACCGCAAAAAAGAAAAGATTGTTTTTGCTCAATTAAAGGACTTGGATAAACAAGAAATTGGTATGCTTACTACCGTGCTCATTGGCAATAAATCCACTGAATTGGTCGGTGATTTACTGGTTACCCCAAGAGGCTACAGCAATAAATATGACTTTAAAGGCAATGTTCTAGAGGGCGAAGAGGCAGGGATAT
>JASJGK010000077.1:0-6721 GCA_033791585.1 SAR324 cluster bacterium
AGGTAAGAAGTTCATCTTTGGTCCCTGTAAATGACCCGACTATATTATTCACCAATGCAGGGATGAACCAGTTTAAAGATTTTTTCTTAGGCAACCAGAAGCCTGATTATAAATGCGCAGTAACCTCTCAAAAAGTTCTGCGTGCAGGCGGCAAGCATAATGACCTTGAAAATGTAGGCCGAACCGACCGCCACCACACCTTTTTTGAAATGCTGGGTAACTTCAGCTTTGGTGACTATTTTAAGCGTGAAGCCATTGGCTATGCCTGGGAATTTTTGACAGTTACTTTGCAAATAGACCCTGAGTTATTGGCTATTAGCGTGTTTGAGGATGACGATGAAGCCTATGACATTTGGACAAAAGAGATAGGTATTAAGCCTGATAAAATCGCCAGATTAGGCGAAAAGGATAACTTTTGGAGCATGGGCGACACTGGCCCTTGCGGCCCTTGCTCAGAGATCCACTACAAGCTTCACGACCCTAAAGGCCGCACAGCCATAGAATGCCTAGAAGCCGATGACGGTATTTATCTAGAAATTTGGAATCTGGTTTTTATGCAATACAATAGGGATTTAAGCGGCGTTATGAACCCCCTACCAAGCCCCTCTATTGATACAGGCATGGGCCTTGAGCGCATTGCTTCTGTGGTGCAGGGAAAGACCAATAATTATGATACTGACCTACTTAAGCCCTTCATTGAGGCCATTGCCAAGGGTGTGAAGTATACGCCCGATACTATTGTTGAGCGAGATGTAAATTGCAGAGTCATTGCCGATCACATGAGGGCATCAGTGTTCCTTATTGCTGATGGCGTGATCCCCGCCAATGAGGGCCGTGGTTATGTGCTCAGAAGAATCATCCGTAGGGCCGCCCGCCATGGAAAAGAACTAGGCTATGCCCCTGGATTTTTTGCTAAATTGGTAGCTGATTTTGTACCTACCATGGAAGCAGCCTACCCTGAGATCAGAGAATCAATGGACTATATTCAGATTCTTTTGGGCCAAGAAGAGCGCCGGTTTGCCTCCACCCTAACCCAGGGCATGAAAATTTTAGATGACTTGATAGAATCTTTAAAAAAATCGGGCACCACCACTACAAATGGGGCGGAACTTTTTAAGCTTTATGACACCTATGGCTTTCCGCCTGATCTTACTGAAGATATCTTAGTAGACCGTGGTTTTACCTTCGACCAAGCTGGTTTTGATGCGGCTATGCTAGAACAAAAAGAAAGAGCCAAAGCGGCCCAAAACACCAGAGGCCACGACCTACAACTTGGTGAAGCCTACCAAAAATTGGTTCAGGAAAACATTAGAAGCAAATATGTTGGCTACCACGATTTTGATGTAGAAACTGAGATTTTAGCCCTGTTAAAAGACGGTCAGCGCATAGACACAATTCAGGTTGGTGACGAAGTCGAGCTAGTTTTACAGCAAACCCCTTTCTACGCTGAAGGCGGTGGACAAGTTGGTGACACAGGGGAAGTCCAAAACGCAAACTTTTCCATTCAAATCACCACTACGCAAAGCCCTGTAACAGGTTTAAATCTAGCCCATGGCAAGATTTCCCAAGTAACGGGAGCAACGCACCAACTACGCCCAAACGAGGCGGTTCAGGCTTCTGTAAATTTAAACAGAAGACACAAGGTCGAGGCCAACCACACGGCCACACACCTGTTGCAAGCTGCCATGAGAGCCATCGTTGGCGACCATGTAAAACAGGCAGGCTCATTTGTGAATGAAGAGAAACTAAGATTTGATTTCTCTCACTACTCACCCCTAACGGCTGAGCAAATTGCAGACATTGAAGCGTCAGTAAATCAGGCAATTAGAGAAAATGAACAGGTTGCCACAGAATTTATGGACTACGACACAGCTATCCAAACTGGGGCCATGGCCATTTTTGGAGAAAAGTATGGTGATGAAGTTCGTGTGGTTACGGCAGGTGTCAGCAGCAAGGAGTTTTGTGGCGGGTGTCACACTAGCCAAACAGGCAACATCGGACTATTTAAAATTGTTTTAGAAGAGGCCATTTCAGCGGGTGTGAGGCGCATTGAAGCCTATACAGGCTCTGCTGCAATTGACTTTATGCAATCGAATATTGCCACTCTAAACCAGATTGCCCAAGGCATGAAAGTCGGTTTAGACCAAGCGGGCCCACGTTTTGAGCAGTTGCAAGAACAGACCAAAGCCACCCAAAAGGAACTAGAAACTACTAAAAACGAACTAGGGAAACTCAATGCCGCAAAAGCCTTAGACCAAGTGGAAGAGGTCAATGGCATTAAGTACCTCGAACTAAACTTACCTAGCGGAAGCAGTTTAAAAACAGAAGGGCCAAACTATTTGGATCAGTTAGGCTCGGGCCTGGTGATGCTTTCTGTAAGTGAGGCCGATAAAATTTCTGTCATGATTTTAGTTTCCAAAGATTTAACCAAGACCTACCAAGCAGGAAGCCTGATTAAGGAACTCAGTCCCTTGATCGAAGCTCGTGGCGGTGGAAAGCCTGATTTTGCTCAATGCGGCGGAACCAAACCTGCTGGCCTTGCCGAGTTCAAAACTGCCTTACGAGCTAAATTATAACACCAAATTTTAAACAAGAACACAAAACCTAAATTTACTTAAAAATTCACTCTCTAAAAAAATACCATGGAAAAATTTATTGTCACAGGTGGAAAAAAACTTAGCGGGGAGATCACGCCAGCAGGAAATAAAAACGAGGCCCTGCCTCTTCTTGCAGCGGTTTTACTTACAGAGTCAAAAATCACCATCCACAATCTGCCTGATATTGGCGACATTGGCTCCATGAAAAAAATCCTCGAATCTTTAGGGGTAAACATTCGTTTTTTAGGGGAGTCCTCTTGGGAGTTTGACGCATCCAACCTCATCTCTTTTGAGCCAGATGCCGCCCTTTCTAAGGCCATTCGTGGTAGTTTTTTACTCTTGGCACCGCTGCTTCACAGGTTTGGAAAAACCAAAGCCTATATTCCTGGCGGTGACACTATTGGCAAGAGAAGGCTCGATACTCATGTGATCCCCTTGACCAAAATGGGGGCCAAATTTACTCACGGTGTTGATCACTTTGCAGCCACCGCCAAGGGCCTAAAGGGTTGCTATCTTTTACTTGATGAAGCTAGCGTTATGGCAACAGAGCACTTGGTTATGGCGGCAGTTTTGGCGGCAGGCACAACAACCATTTACAACGCTGCCTGTGAGCCACATGTGCAGGGCCTTTGTAACATGCTTGTAGACATGGGTGCTAATATTTCTGGCATTGGGAGTAACTTACTGGTCATTGAAGGCGTGAAGGAATTGGGCGGAACAGAACACAGGGTTTCCCCTGATCACATAGAAATTGGCAGTTTCATAGGCCTTGCTGCTGTAACTGGCAGTGAAATCACCATAAAAAATGTTGATTTTGACAAACTAGGTCAGATACTGCCCTATTTTAGTCGTTTGGGTGTAAATGTGAAGCAAGTTGGTGATGATATGTTGATCCCAGCCAAACAAAGTCTAAAAATCCAAAACGACTTAGACCAATCCATACCCAAAATTGATGATGCCCCTTGGCCGGGTTTCCCTGCTGACTTGAGCAGCATTATGACTATTGTGGCTACCCAGTGCGACGGGAACATTTTGATCTTTGAGAAGCTATTTGAATCCCGATTATTTTGGGTGGATAAACTCATTGGCATGGGGGCAAAAATCGTTCTTTGCGACCCACATCGGGCTGTAATCAATGGCCCCGCTCCCTTGCGAGGCACAACACTCCATAGCCCTGATATCCGAGCTGGTATGGCTTTACTCATTGCGGCCCTTTGCGCCAAAGGAACCAGTGAGATTCATAACATCTACCAAATTGATAGAGGCTACCAGTCCATTGACACGAGACTCAATGCTCTGGGCGCTGACATCCAGAGAGTTTAGGCCTGATGTTTATTACCTTCGAGGGAATGGACGCCAGTGGGAAAACCACCCAGATTGATCTTTTATGCGAATCCTTGCGTAGCAAAGGAGTGGACTTTATCCTAACAAAAGAGCCTGGTGGAACCGAGATCGGCCAGAAGATTCGCAAAATTTTACTGGACCCGGAGAATGCTAAGCTTTGTGCAAAATCAGAATTGCTGCTTTATTTGGCCGACCGAATCCAGCACCTAGAAGAAAAAATCAGGCCTGCTTTAAAGACAGGTAAATTGGTTCTCTGTGATCGCTACCACGATGCCACGGTAGCCTACCAAGGTGGGGGCAGAGGCCTTGATCTGAGTTGGATCGAGAGTTTAGTTGAAGAAAACATCCTCAAACCTGACCTGACATTTTTCTTTGATATCTCGCCAGAGGTTAGCCAAGCAAGATTGACCAAGCGAAACGAAGAATTGGGCATGGAGCTTTGCCGTATGGAATCAGAAGACATGGCTTTTTTTGAAAGAATCCGAGTCGGTTATAAAACCATTGCCGCTACTGAGCCAAAAAGAGTGGTGGTGATTGATGCCTCAAAAGACATCACAACTATCACAGCAGAAATTGCAACTCATCTTTCAAAGATTCTCTAGCCATGCCTTTTTCTAGCATTTTTGGACATGAAGACATTTTGAAACGGTTGCAGGTCGCTTTTGCCAGTGACCACATTCCTTCTGCCTATCTTTTTACTGGGCCTGAGGGAATCGGCAAAGGGGTTACAGCTAAAACCTTGGCTCAAATGCTCAACTGCACTACCCACAATAATTGTGGATTTTGTGATTCCTGTAGGATGTTTTTAAGCGATTCCCACCCTGATTTTATAATAGTTAGGCCTGACGGGAAAAACATTAAGATCAGCCAAATCAAAGCCCTCATCCAAAATTTAAGCTTAAAACCAACCTACGCTAAAAAAAGAGTCGTGGTGATCAAGCAGGCGAACCAATTTAATTTGGAGTCGGCCAATGCTTTTTTAAAGGTTTTAGAAGAACCACCGTTAGACACGCTTTTGGTTTTAACAGCATCAGACGAAAGCCAACTTATTGACACCCTATTGTCACGCTGCCAAAAGATGTCTTTCGCACCCTTGACAGCTATACAGGTGGAGGCAATCCTCAAAAAAGATTTTACCTTAGAAGACGATTGCCATGGGTTGATTTTAGACTATTGCGAAGGTCGCCTACGGAGTGATTTTATTGACAAGGCCTCAAAATTATTGAGTCTGCGTGGGCAGGCATTGCATATGCTGCAAGATATGAGAGTGGAAAATTTAGAGACCTTCACCATCCAAATTAAATCAGCCCTAGACCAAAATCTTGAATTTTATTTACTGGAGTTTTTAGGCCACTTGCTCAAAGACATCCGCCTTTACCAAGAGGGAATGGAGCAATATATTAGTAACCAAGATCTATTGACTGAGATCAAAGACCTAAGCCCTAGATTTTCGCATATTGGGTTAGAGGAGGCTTTTAGCGCCTGTTTAGAAACGGAAAAAGGACTGGCCACTTTTGCGGCAAAGCCTTTGGCATTAGAAGCTTTAATAGTACAAATCAAAAATTCCCTAGCGAGGTAACAATGAAGAATCTATTCCTTCTTTTATTTTTACTGTTAATTTTGAATTGGGCTGCCACTGGCTTTGCCCAAATTAGCCCCGCAGAAACTCAAAGCTCGGTTACAAAGCAAAAACTAGCTAACAACCCAGTAGCCTTATATAATAGGGCTATTGATTTAGAAACTAAGGGCAAAAAGTCGCAGGCACTTTACTATTACAGACTTAGCTCGCCAGATTTAAAGGTCGCCCAAGAGGCCCAAGCAAGAATGATAAAAGAGCTGGGTTTACCTAGGGAAAGGCACATCCCCTTAGTAAAAATAGAGCTGTTTGCAGTAAGTTTTGGCCTTTGTTTGTTAGGCGCGTTTGTATTATTGGCTCATAAAAAGAAGCCCAACCAACTTTTAAAAAACTGGGGTAAGGGCTCTTTAGCTTTAGGCATAATGCTCAGCCTGCCGCTCCTCCCTTTTAACATGAACCACAGAGTGCAAGTGATGGATTCTACTCCCAGTTTTTCAGGGCCAGGCAGCAGTTTTTATCAACTTGGGGAATTTAGACCTGGGGAAATGGTCACGGTGAAGCTTAATCTTGCAGACTGGCTGCAAGTGGAACAAGGTGGTCAGGTTCTCTGGTTGCCGCAAGGGGCAACTAAAAAGCTTTAATACTAGTCTAATATTCAGCGTGTTTATAGATGTATTTAATCCACTGGCTAAAAAATTCAGTCCTGTGAGAACGCCAACTATTGACAGGTGCTTCTGGGTTAAAATTGGCTGGTTCACCAACATCATCCCGCCCCTTTGCCTTATCTCGGTAATACTCTTCAGAAAGCCTACCGCTATTGTATTCAGGGTGCCCTAAGTGCGCTAAAAACCTACTATCTGTAGTTTCAAAGATAGTGTATCCCGTCTCTTTCGAGTGGGCCATCAGGTTGATTTCGCCTTCGTCTCGCTTTGCTTCAAGCTGTTCATCGCTGTAACCTGCGTGCCTTGATTGGGGGCAATAGAAAAAGTCGTCTAGATCACCAGTGATAGGATGCAGTAGATCTAGATTTTTTGTCCGAAAAACACCGAATAATTTTTTTTCAAAGTTGGTTTTAGGAATCCCTAAAATCTTTGCCAAAGCCATACCACCCCAACAGATGCCCAAGGTAGAAACAATGTACTTTCTGGCGTAATTTAAAATATCAGAAACTTCATCCCAGTAGGTTATATCCGTAAAAGCCATC
>JASJGK010000078.1:0-3208 GCA_033791585.1 SAR324 cluster bacterium
TAGAGAGAAATACGAGACCTGCATTAACACCTCAAAAAGAGGTCAAATTTTTGCTTTAATGGCGAAATACCTTTTAAATCATTTCTTTATTTTAAAGTTTTTTTAAAAAAAATCAAGTTTTAGGGCTTTAGGAAGGGAAAAAAATTAGACTTACAAATTGAACCCTCTTTTTTTGTATTTTGGTTGAAATAGAATCATAGAGAATCAACCCTCTTTGTGGAGTCTCGCTTTTCAAAATATGAAGCAGCTCTTTTTTGTGCAGATTAGTAAAGGGATCTTTAAGAAGGAAGAAGAAATTACGAAGTTTACCCCATTTTTGTAGTCCTTGATTGTATGACAAGAGCAAACAGTCAATCTTAATTAGTGGAGTACTTTCCCAGTCATAAAGAGACTGAGATCCCCCCAGTGACCTAGGCACTTTAGCTATCCATAAATATTTTAAATTTACCTTAAGATTTGAATTGATTGAATTAAGAATGGTCTATTCTTCACATCCCCTTTCTTTACTTCAAGGCTTTTGCCTTTGCAGAGCCCTTATTTTGGGTTGTTTTCAACCAAAGAGGATTTTGACCAGAGATTGGGGAGGAATTGCAGAATTTTGAAAGCATATCGACCCCACAGCTTCGCCCAAGAAACCGAGATCTGATGGCTTTTTAAGACCAATGCAATCTCTTGGCTGATTTGGATCTTAGAGCTAAGGCCACTACTACTCAGGCCACCGACCCTCATTTTTATGATGGGCTCAGGGAGGTAGGCTCTAGAAATCTGATGAATTCCTAAGAAGCGTAGCAAAATATCAAAATCTGCTGCTATTTTTAGGTCTTCCCGAAATAATCCAAAGGTCTCATAGGTTTTTTTATAGGTAAAAAAAGTAGGGTGGGCAGGCATCAGGCCCCACTGGAACCTGTTTACGTTCCAGTTGCCCTTGGAGCTGTAATAACGCAACAGCTTGGCTGTGTCCGCTTGATCCACATAAACCACATCGGCAAACACAGAGTCCACTGCCTTTTCTTGCAGGCAGGCCACCATTTTACTCACTACTTGACTGGAAACATAAAGGTCGTCGGAATTCAACAGAGCAATTATCTCACCTGTGGCCAAACTGATTCCTTTATTGATGGCATTGTAGAAACCTTCGTCTGGCTCACTGACTAAAACCTGAATCTTATCTTGGTTGGCCTTTAATATCTCGAGCGTGCCATCTTTGGAAACCCCGTCCATCACAATATATTCAATATTGGGGTAATCCTGAGCCACAATAGAGTCAATTGTATCCTGTAGGGTTCCCTCTGCGTTGTAGCAGGCAGAAATAATGCTTACTTTAGGTTGCTGCGTCATGGCTTAGGCTATATAGATTAAGATATTACACTAGATTTATTTTGCGACTTTTGACTGTTAATCTCCCATAATTCTTAAAAATTCGGTAGTCAAAAATTACAAAATTTTCTTCTAACTCTCTTTCAGGAATAAAAAATCAAGGGCGTTAGGCAGGCGCTAGGGAGATGGACAAAGTCACCTTTTGATGATATTTCTTCACAAAATTCTGCTAAAAATTTTTGGCAAAGATAATTTTCTATTAAAATTAAGAAAAATGCAAAAACATTTGATTCTTCTTGCAGATAATTTGGCTGCCGGTGCTGCGGCTTTAGCTTCTGACTTCATTGATGGTTATAAAGATGACCCCAAAGATTTTGGATCCTTATATATTATTCACAGCAACAACTTAGCTATCAATGATTTTACATCCAGCAAGATCATTTTTATTGAATGCCTAAGGACTGGCAATTTTCTCAAAGACCACTCCAAAAGAACCAAGGCGGTTAGCAGCATTTGCCAACAAACCCATGAAAAGTTTATTCTCGTCAACCTAACAAACTTCCCTGTAAAATTAGAATCTCAAAATATAGAACAACGCCTTTTGCTCCACAATCTCTATTTGCTCGGGTCACCCAAAAGCCTTTCTAAAACGTTAACTTGGAAATCAAAACTTACGCAAAGGGTAAAAAAGCTTTGGTTCGGCGTAACCATGAACCTTTACAAGGAGGTCACCCTTTATCTAACGCAAACTCGATTGATGGAGAATCAGCTCCTTGCTGCCCACCCACAGGCACAAGGAAAAGCAGAAATTGTTTTGCCCTATTTTTCTAAACACCTAAAACAGGTCCTGGAAAATTCGCAGAAAGAGCCTAAACAGAAATTTTGGATTTATCCCGCTGCTTTTCACCCCCATAAAAACCATTGGTTTCTAATTAAATTAGCCGAATATCTTAAAAAAAATTCTCAAAAAGAGCTATTTTTTCTAACCTTAGATATAAAGTCTCCTGAGCTACAGCTATTTTTACACGCTATCAAGAGCAAGGGCCTTCATGACTACTTCTACTTTACGGGCTGGTTACAAAAAAATGAGGTCTTAAAATTATTAGACGCCTCCAAGGGTTTGATCTTCCCTTCGACCTTTGAAGCCTTAGGCTTACCCTTAATTGAAGCTCAACTCTTAGGCAAAAAAATCATTGCTGCTGATACCCCTGGAAATAGAGACGTAACTGGCCAAGAGGCACATTACTTTAAGATCAACTCAGACCAGGAATTTGCCCCAATTGCCGAGGAGTTAAAATTCGGAGGTGAAGTAAAATATAAAATTAAAGCGGTGGATTCTGCATTAGCATCCCTCTTAGGGCCGTACCAAGTAAGATAGGGGTACTTGACTAGTAGGTTATCTAGAAAAATTTCATTTGCTCTGCATTCAGGGAGCAAATGACAGGCAAGCAGTTGAGTATAAAGCTTTGATGGCGAATTAGGGACGCCATAAACTTGGTAATTTCAATCGCATGGGAATAGGATTTCCCTTTCCTTCCCCCACCCCCTATGGAATAATTAAGCTACAAAATCATACTCATTTTTATTCAAAAACAGCTAAAATGACCACGCCCCAAAGAAGCTTAAGCCCCATCGTTCTCTTTGTTTACAACCGACTAGAACATACAAAACAAACCATAGATGCTTTAGTTAAAAATGACCTAGCTGCTCAAAGTGAGCTGTTTATCTATAGTGACGGCCCAAAAAACAAGGATTCCCAACAAGCTGTTTTAGAAATTCGAAATTTTTTGCAAACAATTTCGGGCTTTAAAAAGGTCGTCATAATTGAAAGAGAAACAAACTGGGGTCTAGCAGCTTCAATTATCGATGGCGTAACTAAAATCGTGTATGA